>CAJQGZ010000081.1 GCA_905478065.1 uncultured bacterium
ATTTTCCTGAGAATATAAATCAAGAATACCTTAAAAAATCTGGTTTCCCAGGTCAATTTCCATTTACTCGAGGAATCCATCCCAACTTGTATAGAGGAAAATTATGGACTATGAGGCAGTTTGCTGGGTTTGGGACTCCTGAGGAGACTAATAGAAGATTTAAATTATTACTAGAAAAAGGGCAAACTGGGTTATCCGTTGCCTATGATATGCCTACTTTGATGGGCTATGACCCTGATCACTCTTTATCATTAGGAGAGGTCGGAAAGTGTGGTGTAAGTGTTTTCCATATTGATGATATGGAATTATTATTTAGTGGCATTAATTTAGGTGAGGTTTCTGTCTCTCAGACTATCAATGGTCCAGCGATTATTTTATTAGCTTTTTATATTGCAGTGGCTGAAAGACAAGGTGTAAACGCCAAAAATTTAAAAGGGACTCTTCAAAATGATATTTTAAAAGAATTTATTGCACAAAAAGAGTGGATTTTCCCACCTGATCATTCGATGAGAATCATTACAGATATGTTAAGTTATTGTACTTCTGAAATGCCACTGTATAATACAATTTCGGTAAGTGGCTATCATATACGAGAAGCAGGTTCAACAGCTGCTCAGGAACTCGCATTTACGCTATCAGATGGTTTTACATATATTGAGCATGGATTGAATGCTGGGTTAGACGTCGATAGTTTTGCACCAAGAATTTCCTTCTTCTTTAATTCTCATTCTGACTTTTTTGAGGAAATAGCAAAGTATCGCGCTGCTAGAAGGATTTGGGCGAAAAAATTGAAATACAAATATGGTGCAAAAAATGAAAAATCTATGATGCTAAGATTCCACACCCAAACGGCAGGTTGCAGTTTAACTGCTCAACAACCAGAGATAAACATTGCTAGGACTAGCTTTCAAGCAATGGCTGCTGTTTTAGGCGGCACGCAAAGTCTTCATACAAACTCAATGGATGAGACACTTGCTCTTCCATCGGAGAAAGCAGCAGAAATTGCCTTAAGAACCCAACAATTGATTGCCTATGAAACAGGTGTCGCAAATGTTGTTGATCCGCTAGGAGGCTCTTGGTTTATTGAAAAGTTGACCGATGAGATGGAAAATAAAGCAGAGGAATATTTTAAAGAGATAGATGATATGGGAGGTGTTATATCTGCCATTGAAAATGGTTATCAACAAAGAGAAATAGGAAAATCTGCTTCTAATTTTCAAAATAACGTAGATAAAAATGAAAGAGTTGTAGTAGGTGTAAACGATTTCATAAATGAGAATGAAGATATAGATATCCCGATTTTAGAAATTGATACTAGAGCGGAAAAAAATCAGATGGAAAGATTAATTCAAATTAAAAGCAGCAGAGATAGTACGCTCACTAGTAACTTGCTTGATAGTATTACAAAAGCATGTAAAAATGGAGACAACCTAGTTCCTCCTATTATAGATGCAGCAAAAAATTATTGTACAATGGGTGAAATAGTTGAAGCAATGAAATTAGAGTTTGGTGAGTGGACAGAGAATTCAGTTTTTTAAAAATAATTAAAAGGTTTTAAAGTTTAGGTAATATAATGGAAAGAAAAATTGTTCATATCGTTGGTACTGGTACTATAGGAGAACCTTTAATTGGGTTGCTTTGTGATTATCAAGGTCAGTTAGGTATAGATGAAGTAACATTTCATAAAAATTCAGCTTCGAAGATTGATAAATCTAAAGTTCTAGATTTATTAAAAAGAGGTGCTCGGCTTGCCGTTGACGATGGTAAGGAGAATCAATTTAAAAAACTTAAAATTGATTCTGATTTGAGAACTGAGGATGCAATAGAAAGAGCTTCTGTTGTAATTGATTGCACACCAAGTGGAATTGGCCATAATAATAAGGCAAAATATTATCAAAAATTTTCAAACCATGTTAAAGGATTTATTGCTCAAGGTAGCGAAGATGGATTTGGTAAAAAATATGCAAGGGGAATTAATGATAAGGCTTTAAAGTCTGATGACAAATTTTTACAAGTTGTTAGCTGTAACACTCATAATATTTCATGTTTGACTAAAACAATAGCGTTTACTAGTGATGATTCTAATGATTTAGTTAAAGGAGATTTTTTGTGTATAAGGCGTGCGAATGATTTAAGTCAAGAAAATGGCTTTATCCCTGCCCCTCAAGTTGGAATCCATAATGACGAAAAGTTTGGTACGCATCATGCAAAAGATGCTTCAAGTTTATTTGAAACTATTGGAGAAAATTTAAATTTATTTTCCTCGGCCATGAAAGTAAATAGTCAGTACATGCATATTTTGCATTTTAAGATGATTATAAATGGTTCGATGCACATCGATGATTTAAAGGATAGATTGACCAAAAATCCTTTGGTTGCAATGACAACCAAAAACATGACTAGTTCTGTTTTTTCTTTTGGCAGAGACCATGGGCATTATGGTCGGATATTAAATCAAACAGTCATTGTCGAACAGTCTTTGAACATTAGGAATGGAAATGAAATTACGGGGTTTTGCTTTACACCACAGGATGGAAACTCAATATTAAGCAGTATTTCCGCAACAGAATGGTTTCTATACCCTCATTCTTATGAGGACAAGATTCAATGTCTATCTGATTTATTTTTCAACAATATTTAATAGCTTTTCTGTGAGGCTTTTAATTGGTTATCTCTCAAATACCTAACCCGGATGTTTTTCAAGAAAAAGATTTTTTAGTTTTTAAAAATTGTTTTAAAAATTTTTTTAAAGCAAAAGAGAATGTAAAAGTATTAGTGTCCTTATCTGGTGGAAGTGATTCTGTTCTTCTCTTATATTTAATTTTGAGATTTTTTGAAAGTAGTAAGCGAAATATAATAGTAGCTCATATAAATCATAATCTTCGAATTAATAGTATTGATGATCAAAAATTCATAGTTGAATTAGGCAGGGTATTAAAAGTAGAAACAATTATTAGGCAATTAAACCCAAAAGAGAAGACTAAAAAGGAAAGTATTGAATCGTGGGCAAGGAAAGGTAGATATAACATCTTAAATGAACTTGCCATAAAAACAGAAAGTGATGTTATTGTTACAGGGCATCATAAGAATGATCAAGTAGAAACGATATTAAAAAATTTATCTGAACAAGCTGGTTTATATGGATTGAGTGGGATGAAAATTGAATATAAAAATATTATTAGACCTCTTTTATCATTTTCAAAAAATCAATTAAATAGAATGATTGATAAATATAGCATTCCACATATAAATGATGCATCAAATGACAATCTCAACTTCAAACGCAATTTTATACGAAAACAAATTTTAAAACCTTGGGAGCGCTATGATAATGAGGTAGTAGAATCAATTGCTACCGCTGGTTCTAATTTTCAAGAATATCAAAATGCTTTACAATTTTTTATAAATGATTTCATTTCATTACATATCTCACAAATGAAGGAAGGGTATTTTACAATTAGTAAGAACGCTTTTAGTAAGTTACCGATAATTGCCAGAATCCTAGTTCTTCAAAACCTAACAAGTACTTTAGGGCGATTAAGGAAATATGATTTTGAAAATATTAAAAATTTTTTACTAAATAAAAAAATCGGGAATATTTATAAATCAAGATTTAGATGGATTCTTTTAAATGATCGAATTCAATATTTACTTCAATTAAATCAAACAAATATAAAAAAAGTTAAGACACGTATTCACGAAGACAAAAAAATAAATTACATTGAATACGAATATATTTTAAAAAGAGTAGATAAAAGTTCAAAATTCTCAGCTGATCCAAATATTGAACTATTTGAATTAGATAAAATAAAGAATCAAAAATTATACTTAAGACTTTGGAGAAGTGGTGATAGTTTTAGCCCCCTTGGTATGTCTGGTAATCAGAAAGTGAGTGACTATTTAATTAATAAAAAAGTAAATCAGTTTGAAAAATGGAATCAAGTTGTTTTGTTAGCAGGAGAAAAAATTATATGGTTGTGTGGACACAGAATAGATAATTCAGTGAAGGTTAGTAATTTGTCAAAAAATATAGTAGAGATAAAAAGGGTGGCACAATCGAATCCTCAATTATAAGTCAAGATAAGAACTTTGAATTATTTATTTCGAAGGAAAATATCGCGAAAAGAGTGAGCGAGATTTCTTTAGAAATTTCAGAGAAGTTTCATGACACCAATCCTGTCATCGTTAGTATTTTGAATGGTGCTTTTGTTTTTACAGCAGATATAATTAGAGCAATAGACATTGATTGTGAGGTTGATTTTATTAAAATCTCTAGCTATAAAGGTATGAATTCAACAGGCGCGATAAAAATGTCTAAGGACCTTAGTATTGATATTAAAAATAGGCGAGTTATTATTGTTGAAGATATTATTGATTCAGGTTTATCCATTAAATATTTATATGAACATATAATAAAATATAAACCAAAAGACATTACAATAGTTTCACTCTTAGCAAAAACGAACAATTATAAGTTAAATTTTAATATTGATATTATAGGGTTTGAACTATCATCAGAGTTTGTAGTAGGCTATGGGCTAGATTTTAATCAACGATTTAGAAATTTGAAATCAATTTTCAAGTTACATCCACCTTCAAGGTGACTTAAGGAAGTATTTATGGAACAAAACAAAAAATCAAAAGACAACAAAAAGAAAAAAGAAAAATTGGAATTTCAATGGAAAAAAGCTGGTAAGACCAGTTTTATATGGATAACAATTATTTTAGTAACTGTTTACTTTTCTAGCGTTCTGTCAGAGAATAGGAATAATGAAGTTGAAGTTGAATACACCGAGTACAAAAATTATTTGAGTGAAGGTGCAATTAAAAGTGCTATCATAATAAACAAAACATTTTATGGTGAATTTAAAACTAAACAAACTATTGATACTCCATTGGGCATCAGAGATGATATCACAAAATTTAGATTGTCAATGCCATTCATTGATAGGGAAATAATAGAAACATGGGATGCTGCAGGGATCCTATATACTTTTCAAGAAAAAAGTATTGATTGGACAGGGTATTTTCTCAACATGCTTCCTTGGATTATACTAATTGGATTTTGGTTTTTTATGTTGCGCAGAATGCAAGGCGGTGCCGGCGGTATGGGTAATATCTTTAAATTTGGTAAAAGTAAGGCCTCTTTATGGACTTCTGATCAGCCCAGGGTAACTTTTAAAGATGTTGCTGGCTGTGACGAGGCTAAGGAAGAGTTAATGGAAGTTATTGAATATTTAAAAAGCCCTAAAAGATTTCAAAAGCTCGGAGCAAAGGTTCCAAAGGGAGCATTGCTTGTTGGGCAGCCAGGTACAGGAAAAACATTAATGGCTAGAGCTGTTGCAGGCGAAGCTGGAGTTCCTTTTTATAGCCTAAGCGGAGCTGATTTTGTTGAAATGTTTGTTGGTGTTGGTGCTTCAAGAGTTAGAGACCTTTTTGAGCAAGCAAAGAAGAGCACTCCATGTATTATATTTATTGATGAGTTAGATGCAGTTGGTAGACAGAGAGGCGCCGGTATTGGTGGTGGACATGATGAGCGAGAACAAACTCTTAACGCTTTACTCGTCGAAATGGATGGATTTGATAATAATTACAATATTATAGTAATTGCTGCCACGAATAGGCCAGATGTTCTTGATACCGCTTTATTGAGGCCTGGGAGGTTTGATCGCCAAATTATTGTAGATGCACCAGATATCAAAGGTCGTCTAGGTATCTTGCAAGTGCATACAAAAAAAGTGGTTTTAAATAAAAGAAAGATTGATCTTAAAGCTATTGCTAAAGGAACGCCTGGAATGGTGGGGGCTGATTTAGCAAATATTGTAAATGAAGCTGCGTTGCTTGCAGCTAGAGCCAAGAAGAAATCTATTGATATGGATGATTTTGAGGAAGCAAAAGATAAAGTAATGATGGGTGTTCAAAGAAGAAGCATGGTCTTAACTGATGATGAAAAAGAAACTACAGCTTATCATGAGGCTGGACATGCAATTGTAGCTATTAAGACTGAAGGTGCTGATCCAGTACATAAAGTTACAATTATCCCCAGAGGAAGAGCGCTAGGGGTAACAATGCAATTACCGATGGATGAAAAGCACGGGTATTCTAAACCTTATGTGGATGGTAGATTAGCAATTTTAATGGGAGGAAGAGCTGCTGAAATGCTTATTTTTGATAAAATGACTACAGGAGCAGGTAACGATATTGAACAAGCAACTAAAATTGCTAGGAAAATGGTTACTGAATGGGGTATGAGTGATACTCTAGGGCCTATGACTTTTGGTAAAAATAATGATGAAGTGTTCTTGGGTCGAGATATTCAATCTCAAAGAGATTACAGCGAAGTAACAGCTAGAATGATTGACGAGGAAATTGCAAAAATAATACGAATTGCTCAAAAAAAATCAGAAAAAATTCTTTATGACAATAAAGAATTATTGCATGCTATGGCAAGTTCTCTGCTTAAACACGAGACAATTGATTCAAAAGATATCCAGAAAATTTTAGATGGAAAAACAATCGTTAGAAGAAAACCTAGTTTAAAAAGTTCAAAATCCGCTAATGGAAAAATAAATAAAACTAGCTTGGCTGATTCAATCGAAAAAAAACCTAATGGTAAGTTATAAAATGAACCTTTAATTTATATCCAGTTTTGGAAAGAGGTTTACGATATAAACAATACCCAATTTAAACACTGGTTAAAAAAACCATCTAACACTCTTATTATGGGAGTTTTAAATGTCACTCCTGATTCTTTTAGTGATGGAGGGCTATACAATAGTCCTAAAGTTGCGATTGATCATGCTATCGACATGGTTAATAAAGGGGCAGATATTATTGACATAGGTGGTGAGTCTACTAGACCAGGATCTGAATCTGTTTCTATAGAAGAAGAGTTAAAAAGGGTCATACCGATCATAGACGCTTTAAAAAAGAAAAGTGATGAAATATTAGTTTCTGTGGATACCTATAAATCGAGTGTTGCCAAAAGAGCAATTGACGTTGGTGCTGATATAGTTAATGATATAAGCGGGTTAACCTTTGATTCTGGAATGAAGGCTTTATTAGCAAATAATAATACACCAGTAATTATTATGCATATTAATGGTAAACCTAAAACCATGCAAAAAAATATTTCGTACGTGA
The DNA here is from genome assembly GCA_905478065.1 of uncultured bacterium. Lineage (GTDB taxonomy): Bacteria > Fidelibacterota > Marinisomatia > Marinisomatales > UBA1611 > TMED80. The sequence continues at coordinate 7,144 of CAJQGZ010000081.1, forward strand.
ATTTAATCGATGATATAAAACAATTTTTTCTAAATCAAGTTAGTGCTGCTCGGGATGCAGGAATTGAAAAAAATAATATTATCCTTGACCCAGGTATTGGGTTTGGTAAAACGTTCGATCATAATTTTTCAATTATCCGACGACTGAAAGATTTCAAAGTTCTTGGTTATCCTCTTTTAATAGGTCCGAGCAAAAAAGCCTTTATTGGAGATGCTCTAGATTTGCCACCAGACGATAGAGTTGAGGGTACAATCGCTACAATCGTGGCTGGGATACTAAATGGTTCAAATATCGTCAGGGTTCATAATGTGAAAGAAGTTAAAAGAGCAGTTGTAATTACTGAAAATATTTTGAGGGCAAAATGATAGATCTTTTCAAAATAGGCTTTATTAAAGTAACTCTGATTGATATAATTGATATCCTATTAGTGACTTGGATATTTTATAAAGTATACCAGTACTTTAAAGAAACTAGAGCTGGGCAAATGCTTATAGGCCTTATTATTCTCCTGATTGCATCTTTTTTATTCAACGCATTTGGAATCAGTGCAACTTCTTGGCTAATAAACCAATTTCAAACAATTTGGGTTGTTGCCTTTGTTATTTTATTTCAACCTGAAATACGTAGGTTGTTGATTTATGTAGGCCAAACAAGATTTTTTAGAACAATTTTTCGAGTAGGTACTTCTCGATCTCTTGAAGCTATTGTGGAATCCTCTTTGCTTCTTAGCAAAAATAAAGTGGGAGCATTAATTGTCGTACAACGAGAAACAGGTTTACGTATTTACAAAGAGACGGGAACACCAATAAAAGGAGAGGTAACATCGGGGCTTCTGTTATCTATTTTTAATCCTGGCTCGCCTTTGCATGATGGGGCCGTTATTTTGCAAAATACTTTAGTAGAAGCAGCTGGATGTATTTTACCACTAACAGAGAGTGAAATGGTTGCTCCTGATATGGGTACTAGGCATAGGGCGGCCTTGGGTTTGACTGAGGAAACGGATGCTATCGTTATTGTGATTTCTGAAGAACGTGGTGCAATTGCAACAGCTGAAAATGGAAGCTTTGTAAAATTAGATATGGATGAAATGTCTTTAAGACGCTATTTAAATGAAAGATTATTTATTTCTTCTGGCGATTAACATTCTAGGCATATAAATATTTCTGATACAGTAAATTAAATTATGGAAATATCTGATATACGAGAGATTTTTACAAAATCAAATCAAAAATATTCTTCTTTAAGGGGGTATCTTTGATTTACCTTCTTTAAATGATAGTCTAAAAAAACTTAAAAAGAAGACTTCCGCCCCTTCTTTTTGGGATAATAACCTAAAAGCTTCAGCTGTCTTAAAAAAAATTTCTAGAATTGAAAAAGAAATTAATGTATGGATCGAAATTGATGAAAAACAGAGTGATATTGAGATACTGTTTGAATTTCATGCTGAGGGTGAAATTTCTTCAAAAGAAGTATATCTTGAAGTAAATACATATAAAAGCACAGTTGAAGATCTAGAATTAAAAATGATTTTAGGGAGAGAAGAAGATTCTCAAGATGCAATTATGACAATTCATCCTGGTGCTGGAGGAACTGAAAGTCAAGATTGGGTTCAAATGCTATATAGAATGTATGGGCGTTGGGCAGAAAAAAAAGGATTTGAATTTTCTATATTAGACTTTCAGGCTGGGGATGAAGCTGGGATTAAGGATGTTACGTTTGAAGTAAAAGGAGAGTATGCTTATGGTCAAGCAAAAGCAGAATTTGGTGTTCATCGAATGGTTAGAATATCTCCTTTTGATTCTAATAGTCGCAGACACACTTCTTTTGCTTCTGTATATGTATACCCAGCGGTTGATGACTCTATTGAAATCGATATAAATCCTGCTGATCTACGAATTGACACATATAGAGCAAGTGGAGCTGGAGGTCAGCACGTAAATAAAACTGATTCAGCAGTTCGAATAACTCACCTACCATCGGGGATAGTTGCTCAATGTCAAAATGAGCGTTCACAGCATAAAAATAAAAATCAAGCTATGAAAATGTTAAAGGCAAGATTATATCAACTCGAAATAGAGAAAGAAAAAGAAAAGCAAAAAGATTTAGAAGATAAAAAAAAAGATATTGCATGGGGTAGTCAAATACGTTCTTATGTTTTTCATCCATATAACCTCGTTAAGGATCACAGAACAAAAGAAGAAACTGGAAACATACAAAGTATAATGGATGGAGATATAAATATCTTTATAAAAGCGTACTTGCTAGGCCAAATGAATAAAGAAATATTATAAAGTTACAGGAAAATAAAATTATGACTGAAAAAAATAAAAGTATTAATCAAATTATTGACTTTCGTAAAGAAAAATTAAATAAACTTAAAGGGCTAGGTATTAATCCCTACCCTCATAAATTCTCACCTACTCATAAAAGTATTGAAATTCTTGATGGTTTTAGTAACCTAGAGAATAAAACTGTTTGTGTCGCCGGGAGAATTATGGCTTTAAGAAAGATGGGAAAAGCTTCTTTCACCCATGTAATGGATGATAAAGGACGAATTCAAATTTTTATAAAAAAAGATAATGTTGGCGAAAATATTTATGATGCTTTTAAATTAATGGATATTGGCGATTTTATTGGAATAAGTGGTGTTGTTTTTAAAACAAAAGTGGGGGAGATTTCCATATCTGCTGAAAAATTTGATGTTTTATCAAAGAGCATACGACCTCTACCAATTGTCAAAGAGAAAGAAGGTGAAGTTTATGATGCCTTTACAGATAAAGAACTTCGATACAGAAACCGTCATTTAGACTTGATTGTGAATGCTGAAACAAGGTCAACTTTTATAAAACGTACTCAAGTTATTAATGAAATAAGAGCAACACTTAACGCTAAGGCGTTTTTGGAGGTTGAAACACCTGTCCTTCAGCCAATATATGGAGGAGCTAACGCAAGGCCTTTTACAACACATCATAATGCCCTTGATCAAAAACTTTTTTTAAGAATTGCGGATGAGCTTTACTTAAAAAGGCTTATAATTGGTGGATTCGAAAAAGTTTATGAAATGTCAAAAGATTTTAGGAATGAAGGCATGGATAAAAATCATAATCCAGAGTTTACAATGTTAGAGTTTTACTGGGCCTATGCTGATTATAAAGACTGCATGGAGCTTGTTGAAGAAATAATTCGGAATGCCGCAAAATGTATTGGTGAATTAAAAATTAACTGGGGCAAATTAAACATAGATCTTTCTAAGAAATTTGAGAAAAAGTCTTTTTATGCTTTACTTGAAGAAGCCACAGGCGCTGATTTGGAAAAAATGGATAAGACGGAGATGTTCACAGTTTGTAAAGATCATAATATAGATATTGAAGACAATTGTAATGTAAATCAAATGCTCGATGGCCTGATGAGTACGTTAGTTGAACCTAATCTCATAGCTCCAACATTCGTTATTGATTACCCCAAGTCGATATCACCCTTAGCAAAATTAAAGAGAGATGGTAGTGATAATATTGTAGAAAGATTTGAATTATTTATTGGTGGAGCTGAATTTGCGAACTCTTTTTCAGAACTGAATGATCCGATTGATCAAAGATCTAGATTAGAAGAACAATCGAAATTACGCGATCAGGGAGATGAAGAAGCCCAACCCATTGATGAGGAATTTATTAGGGCAATGGAAATTGGTATGCCTCCTACTGGGGGTGTTGGAATCGGTATAGATAGATTAATAATGTTACTTACAAATAATCATTGGATAAGGGACGTAATACTGTTTCCGACTATGAGACCGGAAAAGTATTAAGGATGAATTTATATCTGCAGTTTGCGCTGCGGTATTTTAAAGGCGGTAAAAAAAGTAGTTTTTCATCCAACGCAATTGCTATGGCGGTTTTTGGATTGGCAATAGGGGTTTTTTCACTTATCCTCACTATGAGTATCATTAAAGGTTTTGAGGAAGTCCTAGCAAATAAAATTTCAAATATTGATGGCCAGATTCGCATTAAAACTATTTTTGGAAAGCCTATTGATGAATCAGACCGTTTGGATTCTATACTGCTTGATTCAAACTTGAAAATTGAAGTAAAACCTTTTGTCAGAGGGATGCTCATTGCGCGCCGAGGAAAGAATACTGAAGGTTTATTAGTTGAAGGTATAGAATCCTTCAGCAATCCTTCATTGTTAAACTTAAAAGATAGCTTTATAACTGATGATAATATCATAATTGGAAGCTCTTTAAGTGATAATCTAAAGTTGTATATTTCAGATATTTTAGTAGTTGCACCGTTAAACGGTTATACAGGTGAACTTATCGATTTGAAATATAGTAAATATCAAGTTGGTGGAATATTTAAATCAGGTATGGAAGAATATGATAAAAACCTTGCATATGTAAGTTTGAATAGTGCTCAAAATCTGTTCGGTATGGAGGGGAAGGTGAGTGGTTATATTGTAAATTCTGACGAGGAAATAAAATATTTGGTAGAAAAAATTAGTAAACATGTCAAATATCCGTATTATGTTGAAACTTGGAAAGATCGGCATAGAATTATATTCGATTGGGTCAATACTCAAAAAATACCAATTATTATCATTTTCAGTCTAATTGCACTTGTAGGAATTGCAAATATAATGTCGACAATTTCGTTGATGATTAATGAGAAACAATTACAAGTTGGCCTACTGATTTCTCAAGGTCTACAAAATAGTCAAATTAGAAAAATATTCTTACTGCAATCGGGGTTAATAGGATTTGCTGGAAGTCTTCTTGGTTCATTGGCAGCGTGGTCATTCATTTACATTCAAAATAATTACAAAGTAATCGCGCTACCAGAAAAAGTTTATTTTATGGATAGTTTACCTGTGACTTTTGATTACATCTCATCAATTACGGTTATTGTTTTTAGTTTTTTTATTTCAATAATTGCTGGTTTGTTTCCGACAAAATCAATGTTTAACAATGGTGTGATTAGACTTTTAGCTCAGCGATGAATATTTATATTCATATTGCAAAGAGGTTTCTTTCATCTGTAAATGATACAGGAAGGTTCACAAGTATTATCTCAATTGTAGGGATTTGTATTGGGTCTTTTGCTCTAGTCATTTCAATTTCGGTATTAAATGGTTTTGAAAATAAGCTAGATGAAAAAATAAGTAATTTTGAAGGACACCTTAAGATTTCAGGTTTAAATCAAAACTATGATTTGACAAAATTTAGAACAATCGAATCAATTACGGACCTGTCTTTTAGTTCAGATCGCAAGGGTATTATAAAGAATAATATTAATGAGGCAATCGTCACTTTTAAGCAATTAGATTTTGATAAATTAAAGTCGTTTTATAATATTCCGTTTGTTGGAGATATTGCTGATGATAATAAACTTATTATTGGGAATGATATTGCTTCTAGAATGGGGCTGTCAATAGGAGACGAAGTTGTTATCTCATCTCCATTAGATCAGAATTCAATTTTTGGTTTCCCATTAACAGTCAAAACCTCTATCTCGGGTATATTTTTTAGTAAGATTTTAGATTATGATAATAGATATATTTTAATTTCAAACAAATTAGGGAATAAAATATTCTATAATAATTCTAATTTACCTTCACTAGATGTCAAAATAAGTGATGTGTCAAAGATTGGAGTAGTTAAAGCAAAAGCTGCAAATATCATTGATAAAGGAAATGAAATTCACTCATGGAGAGATAGGAATGCTGTATTAGTTAGTGCAATTGAAGCGGAAAAATTAGGGTCAATAATAGTTTTAAGTTTAATAATTGTTGTTGCTAGTTTTAGCGTGATATCAACCATATCGTTGATAACTATGAAAAAAATTAAAGATATTGGTGTTCTAAGGTTACTTGGTATGGAGTTAGTCAATGTTAAGAAAATAATAATAATTCAGACAATAATAATTGGATTGAAAGGTCTTCTCTTAGGTTTGTTTTTTGGAATTTCTTTTGTTCTATTACAAAATAATTATGAACTAATCACCTTGCCTAGTGAAATTTATGCCATGGAAGTACTCCCAATGGTTATTGTGTATGAAGATATCCTAGTAGTTTTGATAATAAACATGTTTTTTATTATCACTGCTGGATTAATTAGTGCAAAAAAGTTTTTAAGAACTGATCCATTGGAGATGCTTAAATGGGTAAAATAATTATAGAAGCAAAAGATTTAGTAAAGACATATCAAAATGGGAAAGGCCGATTAGTAGTTCTAGATAACATTAACATCCAAATTCGTGAAAATAGTATTATTTCTATTATTGGAGAGTCTGGGGCCGGTAAATCAACATTATTAAATGTATTAAGTTCTTTAGACGTTTTCGATAAAGGTGAATTGAATATCGAGGGTAGTAATATTAAAAATTTTTCAGAAAAGCAGTTATGTTCTATTAGGAATTCTAGCATTGGTTTTATTTTTCAATTTCATCATTTATTGCCTGATTTTAATGTGCGTGAAAATATTTTAATGCCTGCGTGGATAAATAAAGATTATGGAAAAGATAAAAAAGTAGATGAATTATTAAAAAATTTTGGATTAGAAAAAATAAGTCATAAATATCCTAATGAAATTTCTGGTGGGGAAAAACAGAGAGCAGCTATTCTCCGATCTATAATTAATGATCCTAAAGTTCTCTTTGCTGATGAACCTTCTGGAAACTTAGATGAAAAAAACTCAATGAAACTAATTGACCTTTTTGAGTCAATTAATAGAAATTTAGGCACATCCATTGTATTAACCACTCACAATCCGCGCATTGCAAATATGGGCAGTGATAAATATGAACTAAAGTCAAAAACCTTATTTAAGAGATAAAATGAAGAAAAATTTTTCTAAGAAATTACAAGCGATACTAAAACTAGCAAAAGAAGAAGCTATACGCCTAGGTCATTCATATGTTGGTTCTGAGCATCTATTGATAGGCCTATTAAAAATTAAAGCTGGTATATCTTTCAAGATTTTTGAGCTTTATGATGTTAATGCTAAATCGATTGTAAAAATGATTGAAGATTTAATTAGTAGTTCTGATAGCACAATATCACTCGGGCATTTACCCCTAAGCATGAGAGCTGAAAGAGTATTAAAAAATGCATATCTTGAAGCTTCTTCTCGAAATAGTAATGTGGCCGATGATGAGCATCTGTTGTTAGCGATGTTAAGAGAAAAAGAAGGTATCATCTATGAGGTTCTTCATTCACTAGATCTCGATTTTGATACTGTTTGCGAACTAATAGATGGTGAAAATTCTGACAAGGATGATTTTTATAACTCTGAAAGTATTAAGAGTGAAGAAAAAACGCCTACATTAGATCATTTCTCTAGAGATATTACTAGGCTTGCGAAAAAAGGAAAGCTTGATCCAGTTATCGGTCGAGAAAAAGAGATTGAAAGAGTAGCTCAAGTATTAGCAAGAAGAAAGAAAAACAACCCGGTGCTTATTGGAGAGCCTGGGGTTGGGAAAACTGCTATAATTGAGGGACTAGCTCAGAGGATTGTAAGAAAAACAGTTCCAAGATTATTACATAATAAAAGAATATTATCTCTAGACTTAGCTGCTTTGGTTTCGGGCACAAAATATCGCGGTCAGTTCGAAGAACGTTTAAAAAATATTATGAATGAGCTGGAATCTCGAAAGAACCTTATTGTTTTTATTGATGAACTTCATACTTTAGTCGGAGCTGGTGGAGCCTCTGGGTCATTAGATGCATCAAATATGTTTAAGCCCTCTTTAGCTAGAGGTGATTTACATTGTATCGGAGCAACTACATTAAACGAATATCGCCAACATATTGAAAAAGATGGGGCTTTAGAAAGGCGTTTCCAAAAAATTATTATCAATGCTCCGTCAGTAAATGAATCTATTGAAATACTCATGGGTTTGAAAGACAGATATGAAGAGCATCATAATGTAAAATATTCAAATGATGCTATTGAAGCTTGTGTTCAGTTATCTGAAAGATATATAACAGATAGATTTTTACCTGATAAAGCCATTGACATTCTTGACGAGGTTGGTGCTAGAGCGCAAATGTTTAATGACGAAGTTCCAAAAAATATTATTTCAATAGAAAAACAAGTTGAATCTTTAAGGTCTAAAAAGGAAATCAAAGTAACAAAACAAAAATTTGAAGAAGCTGCAGTTCTTCGTGATAAAGAACGCAAATTATTAGAGAAACTTAGTAATGCTCAAAAAACTTGGAATGAAAAAACAAAAGTAAATGCGCATAGTATTTCTTCAGAGCATGTTGCGGATGTAGTTTCTCTTATTACAGGAATCCCTGTAAATAAAGTAGCTGAAACCGAAAGTAATAAACTTTTGAACCTTCCAGAAAGCCTTAGCCAATTTATAATTGGTCAAAAGAAGGCTATTCAAAGTGTTGCGAAAGCAATTCGCAGGGCGAGAACAGGATTAAAAGATCCCTCTAAGCCAATTGGTGTTTTTCTTTTTCTTGGTCCAACTGGAGTTGGTAAAACAGAACTCGCAAAAGTTTTAGCAAATTATTTATTTAGTCATACAGAATCTTTGGTCAAAATCGATATGTCAGAATTTGGTGAAAAATTTTCTTTATCAAGGCTAATTGGGGCTCCTCCTGGTTATGTTGGTCATGAGGAGGGTGGAGAGTTAACTGAAAAAATTAGAAGAAACCCTTATTCTGTCGTATTATTCGACGAAGTCGAAAAAGCACATCCAGATCTTTTTAATATTATGTTGCAAATTTTTGACGATGGAGTTTTAACTGACGGTTTTGGTCGTAAGGTTGATTTCAGCAATACTATAATAATTATGACCTCTAACCTTGGCTCAAAGGAGCTATCAGTAAATAATTTAGGTTTTGGAAGTAAGCTAACATCTCATAATCAAAAATCAATAGAATCAAAAATAATGAAATCAGTTGATAATACATTTTCACCAGAATTAATAAACAGAATAGATGAAAGAATAGTATTTCACTCGCTTAGCGAAAAAGACATTTTTGAAATTATTGATCTGCAGCTTGCTAGTTTACATGATAACCTTTCAAAAATAGGATTAAAGATTAGAGTCTCTGTAGCAGCAAAAAGATTATTAGGAAAGCGAGGCTATAAACCTAAATATGGAGCCAGGCCATTAAAGCGTGAAATTCAACTGTCCATTGAAGATCACCTTTCTGAGGCTTTGTTGAAACGTAATTTCCAAATTGGTACTCTTATAAAAATTGATGCAATTAAAGATCAGTTTAAGTTCTCGTATATCAAAAAAAAGCCACCTTTAAAGAAAGCATAGAGACAAAACAGTATAAATATTACTGACAAATTGTGAGAGCCTGAATTATAATATGACAAATAGTACTATTCTCGTCAGTGGAATATTGCTTGCGTGATTTAGCTAAGTAACTTTTAAATTTTTTGGAGAAATATTATGTCTAAAATAATTGGGATTGATTTAGGTACTACTAATTCATGCGTATCTGTGCTTGAAGGTGGTGAACCAACAGTAATTACAAATCCTGAAGGTGGTAGGACGACGCCTTCAGTTGTAGCTTTTTCTAAAGATGAGGATAGGCTTGTTGGTCAAACAGCTAAAAGACAAGCTGTCACGAACCCAGAAAACACAATCTTCTCCATCAAAAGATTTATGGGTAGGATGTTTAAAGAAGTCAGTAATGAAATTTCTGAGGTACCATATAATGTTGATAAGAATTCGAATGGCGCTGTCATCGTTAAAGCAAATGGAAAAGAATATACTCCTCCTGAAATTAGTGCCATGGTTTTACAAAAATTAAAACAAGACGCTGAAGAATATTTGGGTAGTAAAATATCAGATGCAGTTATTACTGTCCCCGCTTACTTTAATGACTCACAAAGGCAAGCTACTAAAGACGCTGGAAAAATCGCGGGTCTCAATGTCAGGCGTATTATTAATGAACCCACAGCTGCAGCGCTGGCATATGGCATGGACAAGAAAAAAGATGAAAAAATTGCTGTTTTTGATCTAGGCGGAGGGACATTTGATGTTTCTATACTAGAACTCGGTGATGGTGTTTTTGAAGTAAAAGCATCTAATGGTGATGGGCATTTAGGTGGAGATGACTTTGATCAAAAAGTCATCAATTGGATTGCTGAAGAATTTAAAAAGAGTGATGGGATAGACCTCCGAGAAGATCCAATGGCGCTTCAAAGATTAAAGGAGGCCGGAGAAGCTGCAAAAAAAGAACTTTCTTCATCAAAGCAAACAGATATAAACCTACCTTTTGTCACTGCAGATGCATCTGGTCCGAAACATCTAAATCTAAATTTAACCAGAGCTAAATTTGACGAGCTTGTAAATGATCTTGTTGATCGCACTATTGATCCATGCAAAAAAGCTATGTCTGATGCTGGTTTAAATGCTTCTGACATCGATGAAGTTATCCTTGTTGGAGGTTCTACTCGTATACCTAGCATTCAAGAAAAAGTGAAAGAAATCTTTGGTAAAGAACCAAATAAAAGTGTAAATCCAGATGAAGTAGTTGCCTTAGGCGCTGCAATACAGGGTGGTGTTTTAGCTGGTGATGTTGATGATGTATTATTGCTCGATGTTACCCCGCTTTCTCTGGGAATAGAAACATTGGGTTCTGTTTCAACAAAACTAATTGAGCGTAACACAACAATACCAACAAAAAAGTCACAGGTTTTTAGTACCGCAGCTGACAATCAAACCACTGTTGAAATTCATGTTCTACAAGGTGAAAGAGAAATGGCTTCGGATAATAAAACAATTGGAAGATTTCATCTAGCAGACATCCCGCCATCACCCAGAGGTGTTCCACAAATAGAGGTGACATTTGATATAGATGCGAATGGTATTTTGAATGTTGGTGCTCAAGATAAGGCAACAGGTAAAGAGCAAAGTATTAGAATTGAAGCTTCGAGCGGAATATCAGAAGCAGAAATAGAAAAGATGATAAATGACTCTAAGAAAAACGAGCAGAAAGATAAAGAAAAGAGAGAAAAAATAGATATTTCTAACCAATCTGAGCATCTCATTTATGAGATTGAAAAGAGTATTAAAGAAAATGATGATAAGTTATCAAGCGAAGATAAATCCATGATTAATGAAAAGTTAGACCATCTTAAAAAGTCTAAAGAAAGTGGTAATGTTGCTGATATGAAAAAGGCGCTCGAAGAGTTAAATAAATCTTGGTCTCAAGTTGCTTCAAAATTACACCAGCCAGAAGAACCGGATGCGACTGAACAAAGCGCAAAATCTGAAGGTACGAAAAAAAGTAAAAGTAAAGATGAAATTGAAGATGCTGATTTTGAAGTAGTTGATTGAATTTCTCAGTCTATTCGTTGCAAAAAGCGTTCTATTATGAACGCTTTTTTTGTTTTTGGAACTCCTCCATCTCTAAGTAGTTTATAATTATGAATTGTATTTATGTTTCATAAAATTAAAACATCAAAAGTATTATATGCCTTTTTTGGCATTCTAGTTCTATACTTTTTCAGTTATTCTTTTTTTTGGCAGCCTTTTATAATAAAACAGGTAAATAACGCGCTAAATAAATTTGATATAAGTGTTCAATCGGTTAGCATGTCTGGTAATTTATTATCAGATATAAAAGGGCGAGAATTGCAGGTTACACATCCTTCTTTTGGCAATATATTTATAGACAATTTCACAATTAATGTTGATTATGCTTATTCATTATTTGGTGTCATATCTTTTGATAAAATATTTATTGAAGGAATTTTAATAGATTCAACTAGACAGTCTTTCGAGAGCAATATTCTTAAAATTCAAAAATTTCCAATTAGGGTTGATAGGTTCTCGGTTGGAGGGCAAATACCAATACAATTTCAAAAAGAAATATTGTTCTTTAACGGTTATGTTGAAGGAAAGGTTTTATTGAAAGATGAACTGAAATTAGACTTAAGCAGATTGAGTTTAAAAAATGAGGGTGATAGTTCTATATTGTTTCAAATGGATGACTTCGATTTAATTACTAATAATGACAGCCTAATTGTAAAAAATTTTTCAGGGAAAATTGGTAATGCTCCTGTAAATGGTAAAATGCTTTATCTTGAAAAAGAAGAAAAAATTTTCGGTTCACTTGATATAGCAGAATTTGCTATATCAAAAGAATTATTTAGTAAAACACCTTTGAAAGGGAAATTTGAAAAAATTTCTGGAAAGGTAGACTTTCATTCGATTAAAGGTAATCTTAGTGGCGAGTTATCTATTTCAAATGAACTTGGTCTTAAAATGGCGGGAAATATTGATATTGTTAAATCCGAAGATAATATTTTGCTAAAATCTTTAAAATTGAATGGTGAGGATTCAAATTTAAGAGTAAATGGAGTGTGGGAAAAAGATCAACGAATCAGTGGTTATTTTTACTTAGATAGCCTTGATTTAAGTCGCTGGTTAATTGAGCAAGAAGCCACATTACTTTCTGGAATGGCAATTTTAGAAGGCTCAATGAATAAAAACAATGCACTCGAAAATATTGAATTAACTCTAGAAGTTGCAGAATACGGAGTCTTAATGAGTGATGAAAGTTCTTTTCATGGGACTATTCTATACAGTGATAGCACTATTTCTACTGTTGACCCTGTTATGTTAATCATTGGAGAGAGTATTTTATCCATTGATGGTGAAGTTGATTTAAAAACACGGAGTGTTAATATTATATCTGAATTAGAAAATGCAGATATTGAGATAATAAATAATTTTTGGATGGATGAATTTAAAGGTGGAGTGGCCACTGGAAAGCTTATTATTAGAGGGACAATTGATAAGCCAGATGTCGTTGCTGATTTGAACTGTCAAAATATCAGGTATAAAGATTTTTCAATGAGAGCAATTAATTTTCATTCTGAGATGGAGTCTGATTCAAATTTTCCATCTGGTTTCGTGAATCTTAAAATTGATGGAGGGAAATGGAGGAGCGAAAATTTTGATTCTGGGACATTGGATATATCTTTTTCTAAAAATAGAATGATTATCGAGAATTGCCATTTCAAAGCTGGCAATGATTATTTACTTATATCTGGTTCATGGCTTTCAAAAAATAAATATAAGATTGATAGGGTTCAATCAGCTTATCAAAATAATTATCTTGTTAATGCTAAGCCAATTTTTGTAATGTATCAAGATAGTGCAGTATCAGTTGATCCGTTTGAAATCCATATCAATGATGGTATTTTAGATGGCGTTTTAACTTTTGGTTCGAGTTCTGAGGGCAGATTAAAAATGTCTAACTTTGATGCTAATGTCATAACTCAATTTATGGATAATAAATATTTGGATTTATCGGGAATAGTCTTTGGTGAAATTTCTTTTCAAGATTATGGGAAAAAATTAAAATATGATGTTGATGTTGCTCTAAAAAAAGGATCATATCTTGGAAATAGTTATGACCAAATGACTCTTTCTTTTATGTTGAATTCTGGTAATGTCATAATTGATGATTTTTCTTTTACTAGCGATACAACCTTAGGTTTTCAACTTTCTGGTATCTTACCCACGACAAAAGCACCATCGAAACAAGCAGATGTTTCTTTAAATGCAACATTCAAAGATTTGCCTCTTTCAATGGTTCATAGGCTAATACCAAAATTTTTCAATTTAGAAGGGATTGCATCAGGAGAATTAAAAATTGGCGGGAAATTAGAAAAAACTGAAATCGATTATAATGTGTCTATTAAAAACGCAGTTTTTGATCGGCTACAACTTGGTAAGGTGAAAAGTAAAGGTTTTTATGGTGGTAAGTTATTATCTGTCGAATATGCTAACTCACTTAATGGGTTTGAAAGTATAAAGTCTAAGGGAGATATTCCATTTGATTTAAATTTGGGCTCTAATAATTTTGGTCAATTTTTTGAACAAGCACCAATCGATTATCAAGCTTCTGCTTATTTAAAATCAATGTTCTTTTTGAGTTCGTATGTTTCAGAGTTGGACTCTATAAGAGGCGATGTTAGCATTAATCTTTCATTAAGCGGGAATGCAAAATCGATAATAAGAAATGGTAATATTTCAATTTCTAATTCGAGTGTTTTTACAACATTATTAGATAATCCTATTACAAGTGTTGATGGAAATGCGTTATTAAAAAAGAATGAATTAGTAATTAGTTATATGAATGGTGCTTCAGTAGATAATAATAAAAAATCAAATGAAGATCACGATAATATTATGGTTTCTGGGAGCATAGATTTTTCTAAATTTTTTGAACCTGACTACAATATTACAGTTAATTCAATAAATAATAAAAACATTTATATAGAAGCAATGCCAATAGATCTGGTTGGCGTTGTCGATTCAATTAATGTAAAAGTTTTTGGAAAAGATACTGTTAACATTACTGGGCTCGTTGAGGTAGCTGATATGACTCTTTTCCATGAATTTATATCTGAAGACGTAGGAGAAAGGTTAGTAACTAACGATGGAATTATTATGTCATACAGCATAAATGTTCCTATAAAAAATGAAGGGCGATTTCAAAATTCACAGGTTGATGCAATAATGATTGGAGAGATTAGCCTATCAAAAACCGGGAATGATTTTTGGAATATTGGGGGTGAAGTATTTATCGATGACGGCTCAATTCTATCATTTAAAGATAATTTTTCAGGCCTAAATGGTTATGTCTATTTTGACAATAATGGTATAAACCCCGATATGGACTTAATAGCTTCTACAACGATAGCTGATGAAGAAATAAGACTTCGAGTCAAAGGTGATTTAGATAATGCAGACCTAGTACTTGAATCATCAAGCGGGTTCTCTGAGAGTGATATTATAGAATTATTAACTTTTGGCTCTAGATTTGAAGATCAATCAATGTTGTCTAACGGGTTTGGTGTTCAAGCAACTTCAGTTCTTGGCTCGCTACTTGAAACTCAATTAGAGAAAAATCTTGAAGAAATGTCTTCTCTAAAATTGCTTAAACCTGATGAAATTGATGTTTCAGGAACTGCTAGTTTTATAAGTGGTCAAAACTTATCTGCTAGCGAGCGAAATGAATTAGAAGATTTTAAGATTTCTGCTAAAAAGAAATTTGGAAGTAAAACATATGCGAATTTATCCTATAAAAAATCATTTTCGCTTACAAACCCTGATCAATTACAAATTGGTGTAGAATATAAATTAAATCGTAATTTATCTCTTGTAGGGAACATGGATGATAAGGGTAACTTACATCTTAAGTATCGTTACAGATACGCTTATTAGTTCTATATAAAAGATAAATAATACGTGATAAAATATTTTTACATCGCCATTTTAGGCTTTTCAATCTTTTGTAATCTTATTGCTCAGGAAGAAGCAATTAAGATCAAGTCTGTCAGCATTGATGGAAATAAATCTATAAAAAAGAAAGAGCTAATGCCATTGCTCAGACAACGGCCGTCAAATTTCTCTTTTACATTCAAAGGTAGGCCATTTAATAATCGCCTTTTAAAAATGGATGCCTTGACTTTAAAAAATTATTTTATTTCTAAAGGTTTTTTATTGGCAGATGTTAAAGAATCTGCATCATTTCACAATAATGAAGCTGATATTGTTTTTAATGTTAGTGAAGGAAAACAATTTTTTATTTCTGAAGTAAACATTAGTGGCAACTTGAGTCTATCTTCTCATGAAATTCAACGGACACTTAAACTATTTAAAAATGATCCTTTTAATAGTGTTTTACTTAACGAGAGGGTTGCGAGTTTGCAAAAAAAATTGGAACTTTTTTCAAAATTATTTTCATTAATAGAAATAGAGCCAATTATAGGTGATTCAGTTGCAATTAATATAAATATTCAAGAAGGTAAAGATGTATTTATTGGGAAAACATATATTGAAGGCATTGCTTCTAAAGATGGTGTTCTAGTAGAAAGAGAATTGATTTATAAAAAGGGTGATTATTTTGATCCTGATAAGGTAGAAAAGTCTAAGAGAAGATTAAAAGAGACTGATATTTATTCTCTTATAAATATTACTCCAGTGAAAGTTACAGATTCAGATTCGATAGTAAATATGGTCATATCCTTAAATGAATATAAGCAAAGAGAATGGTTATCAGTCGGTGGCTTTGAGCCAATAGAATTTTATGAAGGATTAGATCCATTACCCTCTTTAGGTGGTTTTATAGAATGGCGAAACAGGTCGATTTTTAATACCAACTCAAATTTTTCTACAAAGTTTTTAGTAGGGTTTCCATGGGAAACAAATTTTAATTTACCAAGACTTCGTTATGATATCGGTTTTGATTCAAATTGGATTTTTGGCATACGTTGGCCTACTAAGCTAAATAGCTTTTATGAAACATTAATAAATTATGATCAAGAAAATATTGACCGTGTAGAGCGGTATGGAGTTGAGATGCTACAAAGAATTATGATTGATGAAAGATCGTATTTTCAAAACACAACTGTTTGGGAAAATTTTAGTGACAATAATAGCGTGAATGCATTAGATCAATCGAGCAATACTAATTCAATAAAAAATCTACAACAAAGATCACTCTCTTTCAGATTGCACATAGATAAAAAAGATGATCCGTTATTTCCAAAAACAGGATATTTATTAGATCTTTATTTTAAGTCAACGGGATATTTTTTAGGTGGTGCTAGAGATTATTATAAAATTGATATTTCTTTTAATAAGTATTTAAGAATATCAAAAAAATCTGTTTTGGCTACAAGGTTTAAAATAGGGAGATTTTGGTTCTGGGAAAGTTCTTATATCGATTATAGCTATGAAAAATTTTATTTAGGTGGAAGTTCAAATATGAGAGGGTGGGAAATTTTAAAATATAGTACTGTTAATGATCAAACAAATATCCCAAAGGGTGGAACACATAGGTTACTTATAAATTCAGAGTTTCGTCATCAATTTAATCAGAACTTAGGGTTGACATTATTTTATGATGGTGGCATTCTTTCTGAAAATTTTGATAAATTAGTAAAAAGCAAATTGGGTTGGGATGTTGGGATTGGTTTTACTTTTGCAACTCCACTTGGGCCAGTGAGGTTTGATTATGCAATCCCTAGCATAGATAATAAAGTCATTTTTAGTAATGGAAAAATTAATTTTGGAGTGCAATATCTATTTTAATTGAATATATTTTGGAACTTAAAATATCTTATTTTGTTATTAATGTTATCCTTAAAATTTGATATTAAATTAATTCAAATTAAATAGAACAAATAAAATGAATATATCTAAAAACTTATTAATATTACCTGTTCTGATGCTTTTTATTTCATGTGCAAAAAATGCGCCCGATTTAATTAATCTTGCGCAATCAAATCTTGATAAAAATCAGGAAGATGATGCTATTAAAAATTTAAATACTCTTTTAGATAAATACCCCAATGATAGTCTTGCTTCATATGCACAATACAAATTAGCAAGCATATATAAAAATTGGAAAAACGACCCTGGAAATCTTATCGAAGCACTTGAAAAAACAATTAATAACTACCCAAATTCTTTGCATTCTAAGCAGGCAAAAAAAGAAAAAGAAGCTTTTCAGGGATGGATTATAAATAATGCTGAAACGTTGAGAAAAAGGAAAATGACAATGGAGTCGATTAATAACCTCGACTACTTAGTTAAAAACTTTCCTAAACACGAATTGGCATCTAAAGCTCAGTATATAGTTGGTGATATTTATATGAATGATCTAAGAGATTTTGAAAAAGCATTAACAGAATATCGAATTGTTCTATCTAAATACATTGGCTCTAAAGAAGAGGCACTTGCGCAGTTTATGATAGGCTACATATATGCGAATGTCTTAAAAGATTTCGATTCAGCTCGTAAAGAATATCAAGTATTTTTAGATAATTTCCCTAAGCATGAGTTGTATCCATCAGTCAAATTTGAAATTGATTATCTTGGAAAAGATATCAATGAAATTCCCGCTTTAAAACACATTACTTCTTAAATATCAAATTTATAAAATGAATGAGTTTAGTTTATCAGCTATTAATGATCGTATATCAGAGGCCTCTGATTTTGTACAACCATTAAAAGATGGTCTCCAAAAAAAAGTAGTTGGCCAAAAAACCCTTCTAGATAAAATTATTATTTGTATGCTTGCAGATGGCCATATGCTTTTAGAAGGTGTACCCGGACTTGCTAAAACACTAACTGTAAAAACGTTGGCTTCGTCGATTAGCACAGGTTTCCAAAGAATTCAATTTACACCAGACATGCTTCCTGCTGATTTGATAGGTACATTAATTTACAATCAAAAATCTGGAGAGTTCGATACAAGAAAAGGTCCGATATTTTCAAATATTATCCTTGCTGATGAAATAAATAGGTCTCCTGCAAAAGTTCAAAGTGCTCTTCTAGAAGCAATGCAAGAAAAACAAGTGACCATTGGCGAAAATACTTTTAAAATGAATCTTCCTTTTTTAGTCTTAGCAACTCAAAACCCTCTTGAGCAAGAAGGTACTTATCCATTACCAGAGGCTCAGGTAGATCGTTTTATGTTTAAGCTAATTGTTAGTTATCCAGATATTGATTCTGAAAAAAAACTAATGAGGTTAAATACTCAATCCTCAAAGAACGCAGAAGAAAATCCAATTGTTAAGCCTGAAAAAATAATTGAAGCACAAAATATAATAAAAGATATTTATGTTGATGAGAAAGTAGAAGATTATATATTAAATTTAATCTTTGCAACCAGAGACCCGCTAAAATATAATCTTAAAGATCTTGATGGGATAATTGATGTAGGTGCATCGCCTAGGGCAACCATTAATATCGTTAGAGCTGCAAAGGCTAGAGCATTTACCGATGGCAGGGGATATGTGACGCCTGAGGACATTAGATACATAGGTGCCGATATATTGAGGCATAGGGTAATATTAACTTATGAAGCTGAGGCTGAAGAATTATCTACTGACCAAGTTATATCAAGGCTCTTTGAAAAAATTGAAGTGCCTTAATACCTATGTTGCCGCGTGAAATACTTAGAAAAGTAAAACGGATTGAGATTCGAACGCGTGGTTTAGTAGATAGCTTTTTTGGCGGAGAATATCACTCTTCTTTTAAAGGCCGAGGCATGACATTTTCTGAAGTAAGGGAATACCAGCCTGGTGACGATGTAAGACTTATAGATTGGAATGTTACTGCTAGGTCTGGTAGTCCATTTATCAAAGTTTTTGAAGAAGAGAGGGAGTTAACGGTTATTTTGTTAGTCGATATATCTTCTTCTGGTTCTTTCGGGTCAAAGAATTATCAGAAAATAGGTGTTAGTGCTGAAATCGCTAGCGTTCTTGGGTTCTCTGCTATTAAAAACAATGACAAGGTCGGTCTAATATTATTTTCAAATGATATAGTCAAATATATCCCTCCAAAAAAAGGTAAATCACACGTCTTGAGAGTAGTAAGAGAACTTTTATACACGAAGCCAGACTTTAAAGGAACTTCGATTAAAAATGCTCTTGAATTTTTAATGAAAGTCATAAAAAGAAAGGCTGTGGTATTCTTATTATCTGATTTTCTAGATGAAGGATTTTTAGATTCTTTAAAAATAACAGCTCGTAAACATGATTTAGTTGGCATAAATATTTTTGATCCTTATGAACAAAATTTTCCTAACATTGGTATGCTTAAAGCTGAAGATGCTGAGACTGGTGTAAAATTTTGGATTGATACATCTAATGATCATTATTTAAAACAAATGAATGATTTAAACACTAAAAAAACTAATAAGTTTTATAAATCCACGCAAAAGATGGGACTAGACATTATTCCTATTTCTACATCTGAAGATTATGTTGAACCGCTAATGAGATTTTTTAAAAAAAGAGGTAAAAAATAAAACAGAAATTTAAATTAATCTTTCCTCTCCTTCTCACTCTTTCGTTCTCAAGTGCGCAGTCACTAAAAGTAGTCTCAAAAATTGATACCACTATTGCTAGTATTGGAGATCAAATTCAGTGGGATATCAAAATACACGACTTAAATAAAGATACTCAATTAGAATTCCCTGAATTAATAGTTGAAAATGATACTCTTTCTATTATCTCGCAACGAAGTATTATAGAAGACAATATTATCATCGGGAGAAGTTTTAGAATCGCGTTTTGGGAAACTGGAAAGTTTTATACCCCTTCTTATTATGTAAAAGTTTTAAAAAAACATAATAATAAAGGTTATCAAATTGAAGCGGAAAAATTATTAATTCATATTAAATCTTTAATAGCATCGAACGATTCTGTGAAAGTCAGGCCAATAAAATCGCCAATTAAAGTTTCTAGAGTTATTCCCTATGCGATAATTGTCAAAGTTATAATTATACTAATTTTAGTATATATGGCCTTTATTGTTTGGCGCAGGAGACTAGTCAAAAAACATCGTAAAAATTCAAGTAGTATTCAAAGAAATCCTTTTGAAATTGCCAAAGACAGAATTTTTTCTATAAAAACAACTGGATTTACAAAAGAGATATACGTTGAGTTATCCCATATTATTCGTGAGTTCGTTGAAAAGGTGCAGTACATAAATGCTCTTGAAATGACGACAGAAGAAATCAAACAAAATAAAAATATTTTTTCTTTCAGTGAAGATAACTTTAATGAGTTGGTTCAATTTTTAGAAAAAGCTGATTTAATAAAATATGCAAAATTTGAGGTGTCTCATATTGACATTGAAAGTGACAAAAGCAAAGCAATGGATATGATTGAAAAGTTTTTTCTTAATAAATAGATCATATACATTATTATTAAGCCTGCATTTGAAGAGTAGTTAAGAAAACTTATATTTAACAGTAATATCATTAAACATTTAAGAGGTTTTTGTGGCAACAACAGCAGATATTCGCAATAATGCAGTAATTATTTTTAAATCTAAAAGAATGAAGGTAATTGAGTTTCAGCATGTTAAACCTGGAAAAGGTGGCGCATTTGTAAGAACAAAGTTAAAAGACATTCAAAGTGGGAAAATTATTGATCACACATTTAATTCAGGGTCGAAAATTGAGTTTATTAGAGTAGAAGCAAAAGAAATGCAATTTCTTTATCTTGATGGAGAAAATTTTGTTTTTATGGATAATGAATCCTATGAGCAACTGATGGTAAATACCGATATAATATCAGATAATAAAAACTACTTAATTGCAGGCATGAACGTAGATATTCTTTTTGACGACGATGAAATTCTTGATGTTAGAATTCCAGCGCATGTGATTCTAGCTGTAATAAAAACTGAACCTGGGTTTAAAGGGAACACTGCTACCGGGGCTAATAAGCCAGCTACAGTTGAAACTGGTTATGAACTTAAAGTTCCATTATTTATTAATGAAGATGACCGAATAAAAATTGATACCAGGAGTGGTGATTATGTTGAAAGAGCAAAAGATAATTAAAGGTTAGGAAAAAAAATGTGGCAAGATAAAGTTAAAGAGGTAATAAATATATTAGAAAATTCAAATGTGAATGAAATTGAGATTACATTTTGGGGGAGAAAAATTCGCGTCGTAAAAAATGCTTCTAGCATATTGTCAAATTCTGCTGCAGCAGCGGCAGAAACTATAATTCAAAATGATAAAACTTCAAATGATAGAGGCCTCGAAAGCAATCCTGAAAAAATTGATTCTGGCGAAAAAATACTTTCTCCAATGCCAGGTGTTTTTTACAGTTCTCAAACACCTGAAAAGCCACCTTTCGTATCTGAAGGAGATAAGATTAAAGTAGGTCAAGTGCTATGTATTATTGAATCAATGAAAATTATGAATGAGATTGAATCAGAATTAGAGGGTACAGTTAAAAAAGTTCTCGTTAGTAATTCTGATCCTGTCGAGTTTAATCAGCCATTATTCATTGTAGAGTAAATTCAATTTAGCATGTTTAAAAAAATTCTTATTGCTAATCGTGGTGAGATCGCTCTGCGAATTATGAGGGCATGTCACGAGCTGGGTATTAAAACTGTTGCAATTTATTCCACTGCTGATGAGTTTTCATTGCACGTTAAATTTGCAGATGAGGCTGTTTGCATTGGCCCACCTGCCAGTTCTGAAAGCTATTTAAATATACCAAGAATAATAGCGGCTGGGGAAATTACAAATTCTGATGCTATTCATCCTGGATATGGTTTCCTATCAGAATCAGCAGAATTTTCACAGATTTGTTCAGAAAATGGCTTTAGCTTTATTGGACCAGGGCCAGAGATGATAAAATCAATGGGAGACAAAGCGACTGCAAAAAAGACAATGAAGTCAGCTGGTGTTCCAGTCATTCCGGGAGGCGAGGGTATTTTGTCTGGGCCTGAAGAAGCAAAAAAAATAGCTGAAAGAATGGGGTATCCTATTATGCTGAAAGCGACAGCAGGCGGTGGCGGCCGCGGGATGCGTTTTGTAACAAAAAAAGAAGAGCTAAGCGATCTTTATGAAGTCGCTTACCAAGAAGCTTTAAATGGTTTCGGGAATGGTAACTTATATATTGAAAAGTTTATTGAAGAACCAAGACACATTGAAATTCAAATATTAGCAGATGAAGCAGGGCATGTAATTCAATTTGGAGAGAGAGATTGCTCAATTCAAAGAAGACATCAAAAACTAATTGAAGAGTCACCCTCTCCAGCTGTGGATGATAAATTAAGACTTGAAATGGGTAAAGCTGCAATTGCTGGAGCCAAAGCCATTAATTATGTGGGTGTTGGCACTATTGAATTTTTGTTAGATAAGAATCAGAATTTTTATTTTATGGAAATGAATACTCGAATACAGGTTGAGCACCCAGTAACTGAGATGGTAACCGGTGTGGATCTTATTAAACAACAAATTCGCGTTCATAGTGGTAAAGATTGCCCCGCTTATAATCCAGATTATAAGCTTCGTGGTCATTCTATTGAATGTAGAATAAATGCAGAAGATCCTGAAAAAAACTTCAGGCCATCTCCTGGTAAAATTAATAATTTTCACATGCCTGGTGGAAAAGGTGTTAGAGTAGATTCTCATGCTTACAGTGGATATGAAATCCCAACTCATTATGATTCTATGATTGGTAAATTAATAGTTCATGCTAAAAATAGAAAACGAGCTATAAATAGAATGCAAAGAGCTCTTGAAGAAACAATTATTGAAGGTGTAAAAACTACAATCCCATATCATCAAAAAATAATGGAAGACAAAAATTTTAATTCTGGAAAATTTGACACAAGTTTTCTAGAAAGTTTCTCTTTTGAATCAAAGAAAAATAAAGGATAATTAATTGAATATACCAGAAAAATTACTATATACAAAAGAACATGAGTGGGTGAAGA
This sequence comes from uncultured bacterium, assembly GCA_905478065.1. Lineage (GTDB taxonomy): Bacteria > Fidelibacterota > Marinisomatia > Marinisomatales > UBA1611 > TMED80. Next base: position 30,390 of record CAJQGZ010000081.1, read on the forward strand.
AAGAAGATGGGAAAGTGACTATAGGTATTACAGATTTTGCTCAAAGCCAATTGGGTGATATTATATTTTTAGAATTACCAGAGGTGGGGCAAAAAATTGTTTCTGGTGAGCCATTTGGTGAAATAGAAGCAGTTAAAACTGTATCCGAATTATATGCTCCAATAAATGGAACTGTTATTGAAATTAATGAGGACTTAGAAGATAACCCTGATAATATTAATCAAGACTGTTATGGTTCTGGGTGGATTGTAAAAGTAGAATTTGATGGCGAAACTCTAAATAGTGATAATCTACTTAACCATAAAGATTATGGCTTAATAATAGTATAAATGAAGGTTTTATCTAGACTTCAAAATTCTGTTAAAGTTAATGGAACCAGTTTCATTTTACTTATTGACCCCGATAAAAAAAATAATGATAAAATTGAAAAACTTGTTGAACATGCGAATCTAAATGATGTAGATGCTATTTTTATTGGTGGAAGTTTAATGATGGATAGCTTATATCATGAAAGAATTGCAAGAATTAAATCGATATCTAATATTCCATTAGTCCTTTTTCCTGGTGGAATAAATCAAATTAATAGACATTTTGATGCAATGCTTTTTATGTCGCTAATATCAGGTCGGAATCCTCATTATCTCATAGGCGAACAAGTGCTAGCAGCTCCAATTGTAAAAGATCTTGGAATTGAAACAATCTCAACTGGTTATATTCTTATCGATGGAGGCTCTTCAACAACAGTTGAATTTATCAGTGGTACAAAGCCCCTTCCTACAAGCAGAATAGATTTAATAATAAGTCATGTATTAGCAGCTCAATTTTTGGGAATGAAATTTTTATATTTAGAGGCCGGAAGTGGAGCAAAAAAAAGAGTACCTAATGAGGTAGTAGAAATCGTTGCGAAAGAAAGTCAGTTAGATTTAATTGTTGGTGGAGGGATAAAGACCCCAAAAGATGCTAATGAACTTGCTCAATCTGGTGCTTCATTTATTGTTGTGGGGTCTGCAATTGAAAATTCTATTGAATTAATGAATGATTTTGCATCTGCAATACACAATCAATGAATATCGCAAAATAATTAAGAAAGCATTTATTATTATGAACAAAAACTCTATAAAAAAACAAATCCTGGAAAGCATTAAAACCAAAGAAGCGATTATTGAAAATGGTTTAAACTATATAGAAGATGCAGCAGAAGTTTTAATTGAATCAATAAATTCATCATGCAAAATTTTATGGTGCGGCAATGGTGGTAGTGCTGCTGATGCTCAACATTTAGCAACCGAGCTTATGGGTGGAATGTCTGACCATGACAGAATGCCAATACCCTCGATTGCGTTAACAACTGATTCTTCTTTTATTACAGCTTGGTCAAATGATTTAGATTTTGAATCGATATTTTCAAGACAAATTCAGGGTCTAGGAAATGAAGGTGATGTATTGATTGGCATATCTACTAGTGGTAATTCAAAAAATGTGATAAGCGCGATAAAACAGGCAAATTTTAAAAAATTAAAAACAATTGTCCTTACTGGTAAGTCTGGTGGAAAAATCGATGGCCTCGCAGACATAACAATTAAAGTACCGTCTGAGGATACTCAAAGAATTCAGGAGGCTCATATAATGATAGGCCAAATACTTTGCGATCAAGTTGAAAATTCAGTTATAGAAAATTGAAGCAATCCTACCTGAAAGATTATTTAACGATGCTTCGGGTAGAATTAAATGGCTCAAAAAAAACAATAGAAGCTTATAGTGCTGATATTCTGCGGTACTTAAATTATTTGAATAATGTTGAGAATTTAGATACCTTAAAAAAAATTAAGCAAAACCATATAAGAAATTATGTTAAAAATTTGAGCAGTGTTTTTCTTGCTCCTGCCAGCATTGCAAGGATGATGGCTTCTGTTCGTTCCTACCATCAATTTCTATCGAAAGAAAAAATATTAAATGATAATCCTTCTTTGTCAATCGATACTCCAAAACTAAAGAAAAAATTACCATCTGTTTTAACCATTGAAGATATAAAAATTATCATGGATGTTATTCCAAGACATAACCCTTTAAATTTTAGAGACTATACAATAATTGAAATGCTTTATTCCTGCGGTCTTCGTGTATCTGAGTTATGTGATCTGAGCGTGATTCAACCATTCTTAGAACCGACAATTGACGATATGGATGAAATAGAGTATAATGACAAAAATGGAAAAACTAATGTCATTGAAGCAGGGCTGGCAAAAAGTTATGATGAAAACCATTCTATTAAATTAGCGTACAATGCGGAACTAAAAAAAAGACCAGGGCTAGTTAAAATTTTAGGAAAAGGCTCAAAAGAGAGAGTCGTTCCTATTGGAGCACAATCAAGAAATATATGGTATGAATTTAAAAATCATTATAGAGAGCAGCTTTTAAATGATAATAGTTCAGAACAATTATTTACTAGTAGAAATGGTAGACCTTTAACAAGAGCAATGGTCAATAAAATTGTTAATAAGTGGGCAATTCAATCTGATTTAATAAAGAAGATATCACCTCATACATTTAGACATTCTTTTGCTACTCATTTAATTGAGGGGGGCGCAGATATAAGATTCGTTCAGCATATGTTAGGGCATGCTGATATAACCACAACACAAATATATACCCATCTAGATAAAACCACATTAAGAAATGAATACAATCATTATCATCCTCGCTCAAAAAAAAATAAAAAGGAATATGCGTAATGATCTTTGGGAATCTGGATATTGAAGTTATTGTTCTTTTAATACCTTCTTTAATATTTTCTCTATCCTTCCATGAATTTGCGCATGCTTGGATGGCATTTAGGCTAGGGGATAATACAGCTGCAAAATTAGGTAGACTAACATTGAATCCGATGGCTCACCTAGATCCTGTAGGCTCAATCGCATTATTATTAATGGGTTTTGGTTGGGCGAAACCTGTACCCGTTGATGTTAGGTTTTTAAAAAATCCTAAAGAAGATATGATGAAAATAGCTGCTGCCGGACCAATTTCAAATTTATTTTTAGCAGTAATAGCGGCGCTATGCTTACGCTTTTTATTTGGAAATAACTTATTAACAGGTTCTATTAAATCATTCATTGTGATTTTTATGCAGATTAATATAACCTTAGCTATTTTTAATCTTTTACCAGTCTCGCCTCTAGATGGTTCTCAAATTCTTTCGCCATTTATTGAGAGAAAATTTGGAATTGAGATGGTCTACAAAATGGAAATGTATGGTCCAAAAATATTATTTTTTATTGTAATCTTTAGTATGGCAACTGGTATTCATTTATTCTCTTTTATAATAAATCCCATATTTAATTTATTTCTATATATATTTTTTTAAACTCTAATTAAGTATTTGATTTTTTGAAACGTATTTATCATAAAAGCAAAAGTGGTAAAAAATCACTCATGCGGTTAATTTTATTGCTTGTAGGTGTATTATATATGATGTTTTATCTAAAAATTATGGTGTTAAAAGGATAAGGTTGTTGAAAAAACTTATAGAATGTGTTCCTAATTTTAGTGAAGGAATAGACAGCAATAAAATTAATAGTATTGTCGATGCTATTAAACTTATTGAGGGTGTTACCGTTTTGGATGTGGACTCAGGAAAAGATACAAATCGAACAGTCGTTACATTTGTTGGTGAGCCCTTTGATGTCTTAGAAGCTGCATTTTTAGGAATAAAGAGAGCTTCTGAGCTAATTGATATGACAATTCACAAAGGAACCCACCCTCGATTAGGTGCTACTGATGTATGCCCTATTATTCCCATCCAAGACGTCACTATTGAAGAATGCATTAAATATTCTCATCAATTAGCAAAAAGAGTCGGGCAAGATCTAAATATTCCAGTTTATCTATATGAAAAATCTGCTCAAAAACCAGATCGTGAAAATCTTGCAATAATAAGAGAAGGAGAATTCGAGGGGCTTTCTAGTAAATTAAAAAAGGCAAATTGGAAACCTGACTATGGTGTTGAACCTCTGAATAAATTTGCAGGCGCAACTGTAATTGGATGTAGAGAATTCTTAATTGCATATAATATTAATTTAAATACAAAAGATAAACGTTTAGCTACAGACATAGCATTTGATATAAGAGAGCTAGGTAGAAGTAAACGTAAAAAAAATCCTGAATCACATAATCTGCTCGATGGAGAAATTGTAAGAAATAAAGATGGCTCTCCAGTAAAAGTACCTGGAATATTTAAAAATATTAAAGCAATAGGGTGGTATGTAGAAGAATATAATAGGGCTCAAATATCTATAAATTTTACAAATTTTAAAATATCTTCATTACACCATGTTTTTGATGCTGTTTGTGAATTGGCTAATATGAGAGGTATTCGAGTGACTGGGAGCGAATTAGTGGGGCTCATACCTAAAAAGGCAATTTTATCATCCGGAAAATATTATCTTAATAAACAGGGTAGGACTCTAGGGGTATCGGAAAATGATGTTTTAGAATGTGCTATTCAAAGTTTAGGTCTTAATGATGTATCAACTTTCAAGGTAAGTGAAAAAATTATTGAGTATGCTATTGCTGACAAAGCTACAAAGCTAATGGACTTAACTGGGCGAAATTTAATTTCTTCTATATCAGAAAGTAGTCCTGCCCCAGGTGGAGGAAGCGTATCTGCTTTTGCTGGGGCCTTAGGTGCTGCTCTATTATCAATGGTCGCCGCACTTACTCATGAAAAAAAAGAGTTCATAAATAAGAAGAAAAAAATGAGTGATTTTGGTGAGCAAGCGCAAAAATATCAAAAAAGATTAATGGAACTTGTCGATGAAGATACTGCAGCATTTTATGATCTCATGTCAGCTAATAAACTTCCAAGTAAAACATCATTAGATAAAAAAAATAAAGCCAAAAAACTATTTTTGGCTAATAAACTTGCTACGGATATTCCGCTTGAAACTGCCCAGGTTTCACTGGAAATTATTAGGATGTCAATAGATATAATTAAAAATGGAAACCCAAATTCTGTAACTGATGGTCATGTTGCAGCAGAGGTAGGTCTAGCTGGTGCTCGTGGAGGTTGTATGAATGTATTAATCAATCTATCAAGTTTTGAAAAAATTGAAGACTACGATTCTAAAATCGTTGAAAAAGTTGACAATATTTTGAAAGAATCTGTTTATTTACACCGGAGAGCTTTTTCATTAACAAAAAAAATAATTAGCCATAATATTTAAAATGAATATTTCTCGCCTTTCTGAAGATTTACAAAATAAAATTTCTGCTGGTGAGGTTGTTGAAAGACCGTCTTCTGTAGTAAAAGAATTGCTAGAAAATAGTCTTGATGCTAATTCAAATCAAATTGACATTACAATTGAGCAGGGAGGAAATCAATTGATTCAGGTCAGAGACAATGGTATCGGCATTAAAAAAGATCAGCTGCCTAATTCAATTAAACGTTTTCATACGAGTAAATTATCGAAACTAGATGATTTATTTAATATTAACACGCTTGGATTTAGAGGCGAAGCTTTAGCGAGCATTGCTTCGGTTGCTCAATTATCAATTATTTCCGATGATGGGAATTCTGGTGGCGCAGAAATTAGTGTAATAGATGGGCAGGCGGGTGGTATAAAGCCGGCCCCAAGCATTAGTGGAACTCAAATTACTATTCAGAATCTATTCTATAACACCCCAGCACGAAGGAAATTTTTAAAAACCCCTCGAACTGAAGGAAGAAAAATTATTGAGATGGTCAAACGTTTTGGATTGTCAAATCCTCAGGTTGGTTTCTCTTTGGTCGTAGATGGGAAAAAAGTGATTAATTTATTAATTGAAACATTATCAGAAAGAATTGGTTCTTTATTTGATAATACCTATCAAAAAAATATTATTCCTATAGAAATTTCAAAAGCGGATTTTACTTTTACTGGATATATTGGGAACCTTAATCTCGTTCGTAAACGTTTTGGAGAACAATATATTTATTTGAATGGTAGATACATTAAAGATAGACTTTTAAATTCTGCAGTTTATTCTTCTTATCAATCCCTAGTACAGCGAGGAGAGTACCCATTTTTTATTATTAATATTCAAATGCCCTATGAACAGGTAGACGTCAATGTTCATCCAATGAAAACAGAAGTTAGATTCAATGATGAATGGAGAGTATATCATGTATTAAAGTCTGGAGTAAGTCAATCGTTATCAGAGATACTAAATACAATTCCAAATTTTCAAAGAATAAGCTCTGACTCAAGCTCATTTTTTCAAAATTCTAATAATCAGTCTTCTATTGATTTCAACAATACCATTCAAGGTAACGGACTGGTTTCAAACCTTGAAAAAACTGATAGGGCAAAACTTTACGCATCAAATATTGACTCTTCAAAAGACGGAATAGACAATTTTAACATTGAAAAAATGTGGCAGGTGCATAAGAAATATATCATTTCTGAATTAAATAGTGGATTAGTTGTTATTGATCAGCATGTGGCGCACGAAAGAGTACTTTATGAAGAGTGTTTACAAGCGTTTGAATCAAAAATAATGTCATCTCAAACTTTATTATTCCCAGAAGAAATTGAATTTTCAAAAGATGAATATGATATCCTTTTAGAAATTTTTCCTTACCTTGAAAAAATCGGGTTTAAAATAGTTGAAACAGAAAATTCAAAACTAGTTGTTGAAGCCACTCCTTCAGATATCAGCTGGGGTGATGAGAAAAAAATTATTAAGGAAATTATAGATGAGTTCATAAGTACAAGAAAAAAGTATAGCTCTTATAAAGAGGCATTGGCTGCGTCTTTTGCTTGTAAAGCGGCGGTTAAAGCTGGAGATCAAATGTCAAAAGATGAAATGGTTATGTTGGTTAATCGTTTATTTTCTACAGAGCATCCTTATTATTGCCCCCATGGAAGGCCAATAATAATGCAATTATCGTTAGAGGAGTTAGATAGAAGGTTTGAAAGAATTTAAGATATATCCTTAGGAGATTTTATCCAGTCAAGGTTTCCTTTTCCGAATTTAACTTCTTCCCAAGTATCACAATTAAAATCAATTTTTGCCATGCTTGCTGTTTTAAATTTCTCACTTTGAAAAGTGCACAACGAAATAAAGCTTGAGCATGTAGGTTCATGACCAACAAAACAAGCTGTACTATTTGAGTCATCTAAAAGATGAGTAAGTTCTAATAAGAAATTTGAAGAACAGCCATAAATTCTGTTATCTGTAATAAAATGTGATGACCAACCTCCATACTTAATTGCAAGCTCTGCAGTCGTTTTTGTCCTCACCGCAGTTGATGAAATAATAATATCAGGTATCGTATTTATGTCTTTCAAAAAACGGCCCATTTTTTTTGATGCTTCTATTCCTCTAGAAGATAATGGTCTATCATGATCTTTGCTATATGTTGCGTCCCAATCAGATTTACCGTGACGAAAAATTATAATACTACGCTTACCCATTAATAAAATTTATGCATATTTTAATGCAAGGTTTGTACATTGATTTAACTTTTTTGTAAAAATAGCAATTAATTAATTGAAAAAAATATTAACTATAATTGGACCAACTGCTATTGGTAAAACTGAGCTGGGTATCAGAATAGCAAAAGATATAAATGGTCAAATAATTGGACTCGATTCTAGGCAAATATATAAGAAAATGCCAATTGGGACAGCTCAGCCCAGTAAAGATGAGATGATGTCAATTAAACATCACCTTATTGGCATCAAGGATCCTAATGAAATCGTATCTGCTGGTAAATATTCTGATATGGTTTTATCAAAAGTAAAGGATGTTATTGATGGCGGGTTTACTCCGATTATTATCGGAGGAGCAGGCCTATATTACCGTGCAATAACGCGCGGTATTTTTGATAAAAGTTGCTCGAATAGTTTGATAAGATCAAATTTAGAAAAAGAGTATGATGACAATCCTGAATTTTTATACGAAAAATTAAAAAAAATTGATCCGGTATATTCCAAAATTGTTCACATAAATAATAAAAAACGATTAGTTCGAGCACTTGAAATATATCAAATTAGTAGAATTCCTCCCACGAAGCACTTTGACAATCAAAAAATGAATCAATCCAAAAAGCTAGATTTGTTTACTGTTTTTTTGGTTTTAAAAAGGGATGATCACAGAAAAATCATTAAAGACAGGGCATTAAAAATGCTAGACAATGGATGGATAAAAGAAGTTGAAAACTTGATTGCTCTAAAGAATAAAAAAAATATTCCATTCCCAGCTCTCAACTCAATTGGTTATAAACAAATTTCAGATTATTTAGAGGGGAAAATAGATAAAAATGAATTGTTTGATATCATCGTTAATAAAACTTGGCAATATGCTAGGAAGCAAAATCAATGGTTCAAAAAAGAATGTGTAAACCTTACGGTTGATACTACAAACTTAGATTTAAAAGAGCTTGGTTTACATATTAGTGACATATACAGAAGCAGTTACATTGATTAATTCATTTATAGTTTTTTGGTATTCGTTTTTTTTGTAACATTTATTAAGAATAATACCTTTAAAATAGTACAGAGAGACTAAAAAGGAAATTCAAATTCGTTTTATGCTCTCCTTAACTTTGTAATTTTTTTAAGTAATGAACAAAAATAAACAAATATTAACATCTAGTGATATTTCTAGAAAAATAATACGTATAGGACATGAAATTGTTGAAAATTATAGTGATATATCTAGTATAGTACTTCTGGGTATTCATAATAGAGGTGTTCCTATTGCTCAAAGATTAAAAAAGTTTATGAAGAATCTTACAGATATTGATGTACCTATGGGTTCCTTAGATATTACATTTCATAGAGATGATTTTAGAGAGCGACTCACTATGCCAGAAATCAAAGGCACAGATATAAATTTTAATTTAGATGAGAAAATTGTAGTTCTAGTTGATGATGTTCTCTTCTCTGGCCGAACAGTTAGAGCAGCACTTGACGAAATCAACAGTTTTGGCCGTCCTTCAATTGTTGCCTTAGCCGTGCTTATTGATAGAGGGCATAGAGAGGTTCCTATTAGAGCTGACTTTGTGGGTAAAAATATTCCCACTAATGATGGTGAACATGTAGAAGTTAAATTAAAAGAGTCAGACAACGATGAAGGTGTATTTTTAATATTTGGAGATGGATAATGTTTGACCATAAGCACTTTTTAGGTTTAGAAAATTTTCCAAGAGAAGATATTCAAAAAATAATTGATACTGCATTCGAATTTAAAGAGGTGCTAAATCGGCCCATAAAAAAAGTACCATCACTCCAGGGAGTGACGATTGTTAATTTATTTTTTGAAAATTCAACACGAACAAGAATAAGCTTTGAACTTGCCCAAAAGAGGTTGAGTGCGGATACTGTCAACTTCTCAGCCTCAACAAGTAGTTTAAAAAAAGGTGAAAGTTTTAAAGATACTGCACAAAATATTGAAGCTATGAAAATAGATGCTGTAGTTATGAGACACCCTGCTCCAGGGTCTTCTAAACATCTTACTGAATTTATAGATGCGAAAGTTGTAAATGCCGGCGATGGCACTCACGAGCACCCCACTCAAGCAATCTTAGACATGATGAGCATTCAAGAAAAATTTGGTAAAATAAAAGATCTTAACATTGCAATTATTGGAGATATTAATCATAGTAGAGTAGCAAGAAGTAATATGTATGGTCTTATTTCAATGGGGGCAAATGTGACGGTTTGTGGTCCGGCTAATTTAATTCCTGAAAATATTAGTGATCTTGGAGTAAAAGTAAATTATGATATTGACGAAGTTATCGAGTGGGCAGATGCTGTAAATATTCTTAGAATTCAAAGAGAAAGGATGGGTATAGGACTTGTTCCATCAAATAGAGAATACCGAAGATTGTTTGGTGTTACTTCTGAAAGAATTAATCGAAGAAAAAAAGAATTAGCAATTATGCATCCTGGTCCAATGAATAGAGGTGTTGAAATCGATAGTGAAGTTGCAGATAGTGACCAAGCAATAATATTAGATCAAGTTCTTAATGGTGTAGCCTCAAGAATGTCAATTCTATATTTGCTTTTAGGGGTTAAAGATGAGAGCGCAAATGAAGGTTAATAAATTAGATAATAAAGTTTTGTTAAAAAATGCCACGGTAGTTGATCCTCTAAAAGAAAGTCAATCAATAGCCGATATTTTATTGGTAGAAGGGAAAATAGCAGAAATAGGCAGAATCCGAGACCTCGATGCAATTACAACAATAGATTGTAGTGGTCTGACTCTAACACATGGGTTTTGTGATTTACATGTTCATTTTAGAGATCCAGGAAATGGGGATAAAGAGACACTTGAGTCAGGTTCTATGTCGGCGTTAGCCGGTGGCTTTACCAGAGTTTGTACAATGCCTAATACTCAACCAACAGTAGACAACCCGGAATCCATAAATTATATAATAGAAAAGTCAAGGCCGCTGCCTGTTCATATTCACCCAATAGGATCAGTAACAAAAGGGCAGCATGGTGCTGAGTTAAGCGAAATGGGTCTTATGCATCAAGCCGGTGCGGTTGCGTTTAGTGATGATGGTTTACCAGTCCAAAATGGTTTGGTTATGCGGAAGGCATTAGAGTATTCAAAGATGTTCGGACTTCCAATAATTAATCATGCTGAAGATGAGTGTCTTAGAGCAGAGGGCCTAATGAATGAAGGTAGGGTCTCGACAAGGCTTGGATTAGTGGGTAACCCAAGTATTGCAGAATCAATTATGGTTTTTCGAGATTTAAAATTAGCTGAGCTTACAGGTGCTAGGCTGCACATTCCGCATGTGAGTACAGCAGACTCTGTTAAATATATTAACGAGATGAAGAATGCTTATGATAAAATTACTGCTGAGGTAACTCCTCATCATTTATTTTATAATGATGAGTATCTTGAAGATTATAATACGAATTTAAAAGTTGCGCCACCGATTAGAGATTCATTATCAAGAGAAGCGTTAATAAAAGGCATAAAAAATGGAACAATCGATTGTATTGCTACAGATCATGCGCCTCATACCGCACATGATAAAGAGACAACTTTTGATTTAGCCACTTGTGGATTAATTGGCTTGGAATCTTGTTTTGGAGTTGTGAAAAAAATACTTGCTGATGAAGAGGGTTTAAGCTTAATTGATATAATTAAGCTACTTACAATTTCGCCAAGAAAAATAATGGGATTTGATAATAATTTACTTGAAATAGGCAAAGAGGCAGAATTAGTTATTTTTGACGATGAAGAGCGATGGACTTTTCAAGAAAAAAATATCGAGTCTAAATCAAAAAATTCTCCTTTTATAAACCAAGAGTTGTCAGGTCGGGTAAAGTATACTATTTCAAGTGGGCAGATAGCCACTACTTTATAAACTGATAAAACTAAGATATTTCAATTTTCTTTGTAATAATGATTGAAATCAACTAATCAATTAATTAAGTTCGCAGGCTTAAATGTTTTAAATATGAAGACAAGAACACTTAAAATATCAGAAATAGAGAAGAACTGGTGGATTGCAGATGCAGATTCGCAAGTATTGGGTAGATTGGCAAGTAAAATTGCTCAAATTCTTAAAGGAAAGCACAAAGTCAATTATGTTCCTCACATGGACAATGGTGACTGTGTCGTAGTTGTTAATGCTGAGAAAGTGGTTGTGACTGGTAATAAAGAGGAACAAAAAACCTATTTTAGACATACGGGCTATGTTGGTGGTGTAAAAACGACTAGTCTTGCTCATATGAGAAGAACTTATCCTGAAAGAATAATTGAAAAAGCAGTTAAGGGTATGTTACCAAGCAATAAACTTGGTAGGCGAATGTTCTCGCATCTTAAGGTTTACACTGGAACGAATCATCCTCATGAAGCACAATCCCCAAAAACAATAGAGTTATAAAATGGCAGAAAAATCAAAATTTAATGGAACAGGTAGAAGAAAGAGTTCAGTAGCGAGAGTCACCTTAACATCCCCAGGTAAGGGAAACATTGAGATTAATGGCGTCGCTCTTGATAATTATGTTCCAAGAGAAAGTTTAGCTACTATGGTTAAACAGCCTCTTGCTGCGCTTGATAAAAATAAAGAATATGACATTTCTGTTAATGTTAAAGGTGGGGGTCTTTCAGGGCAAGCCGGCGCAATCAGACTTGGTATTTCCCGAGCTCTCATTTCTGCTACACCTGAAGATAGGCCAATTTTAAAGTCTAATGGCTTATTAACAAGAGATTCTCGTAAAGTAGAGAGACAAAAGCCTGGGCAACCTGGCGCGAGAAAAAAGTTTCAATTTTCTAAAAGATAAGAACAAACATATGGCACTCATAAAATTTGAAGATTTAATTGATACAGGAGCACATTTTGGTCATGTGACAAGAAAATGGCATCCTAATTATAAACCATATGTTTTAATGGAAAAAAATGGTGTTCACATCATTAACTTAGAAGAAACAATTGCCGCTTTTGATAAAGCTATGAATTTTCTCCAAGGTATCGTTAAGAAGAATGGTGAAATATTGTTTATAGGTACAAAAAAGCAAGCCAAGGATATTGTTCAGCAAGAGGCTGATAGGTGTGGAATGTTTTATATTGTTGAAAGATGGTTAGGTGGATCTCTAACGAACTTTACAACTATCAAAAAAAGTATAAAAAGACTAAAAATGTTGGAAAAAGAGGGTTCAAATCTTTACGAAAACCTTACAAAGAAAGAAACTCAGATGCTTAATAGGGAGAAAGTTAAACTTTCTGACCAGCATAGAGGTATTAAAGATATGAGAAAACCGCCAGATGCTGTTGTCGTTGTAGATAGTCAGTACGAAGCGACCGCTATTAAAGAAGCCACTAGTATGAATATACCTACGGTAGCAATAGTTGATTCCAATACAGATCCTAATAAAATTGATTTCCCGATTCCTGCTAATGATGACTCTTTGAGAACAATCCAACTTATTGTAGGCTGCATTGCAGATTCAATTTTAGAGATAACTGGTACGAATAAGGATGAGAAGGATGACTCTACAGATAAAACTACTAATAGTACGCCAAAAATTATAGCTCCTGTAAAAGCAAAAGGCGAAGAGGAATAATCTATGGCAATAGATGCTAAAACTGTAAAGCGATTAAGAGATAAAACTGGTGCTGGAATGATGGATTGTAAGAATGCGCTTACTGAGTCTAATGGTGATGTAGACAGTGCCGTTGACTATCTCAGAAAATCTGGTGCTGCTAAGGCCGAAAAAAAAGGTGAGCGCGAGACTAAGGAAGGTCTAGTTTATTCATACATTCATGCAGGTGGAAGGCTAGGTGTAATGATCGAAGTCAATTGTGAAACTGATTTTGTAGCAAAGACAGATGGTTTCATTGAATTGGCTCACAACCTTGCTATGCAAATAGCCGCTACGAATCCGATATCTCTTGATAAAGATTCTGTATCCACAGATGTAATTAAAAAAGAAAAAGAAATTTATACTGATCAGGCAAAATCTTCGGGAAAACCGGATAATATTATTGAAAAAATGGTTGAGGGAAGACTTTCAAAGTTCTATCAAGAAAATTGTTTAATGGAACAGGCATATATAAAAGATTCTGACAAGAAGGTAATTGATTTAATGACTGAAACAATTGCTACTCTTGGTGAAAATATTACCATCAGTCAATTCACCCGTTTTGCAGTTGGTGAGTCAAATCCTCAAAATTAGGTTTTTTCTTTTTTTAAAAAATGTCTGAACCAGCTTTCAGTCGAATTTTATTAAAACTCAGCGGTGAAGTATTAGCCAATAAGCATGGTTTCGGTATTGATCCTGAAAAAGTCCTTTACCTAGCTCAACAGATAAAACCTGTATACGATGCCAATGTTAAAATTGGTTTGATTATTGGTGCTGGTAATATTTTTAGAGGATTGGAAGCTAGCGCTGGTGGAATGGATAGAGTCACAGGTGATTATCTTGGTATGCTAGCGACGATCATGAATGCTATAGCCTTGCAAGATGCATTGGAAAAAGTTGGGTGCGAGACTAGAGCTCTATCAGCAATTAATGTAACACAAATAGCGGAACCCTATATTCGAAGGCGCGCAATCAGGCATATGGAAAAAGGACGAATTGTAATTATTGCTGGAGGGACTGGAAACCCATTTTTCACCACGGATTCGGCAGCTGCCTTAAGGGCAAATGAATTGGGTTCAGAAATCCTTTTAAAAGGTACAAAGGTAGATGGTGTTTATGATAAGGATCCTATTAAGAATTCTGATGCAAAAAAATATGAAAATTTAACATACAACAAAGTTATTCGAGATAACTTGCGTGTAATGGATATGACCGCTATTACACTATGTAATGAAAATAATATTCCAATTCGTGTTTTCAATATTAAGTCGTCGGGTGACTTGTATGATGTAATTATGGGAAGTAAAATAGGAACTACTATAGGCAAATAATGTTAGATAATATTCACCAAGACGCTATCTCGCGTATGGGTTCAGCTGTTAACCATACGCAAAATGAATTAAATAAAATAAGAACTGGGCGAGCTAACCCTGAAATATTTGACTCTATCGTTATTGATTATTATGGTACTCCTACTCCTCTTAATCAGGTGTCAACTGTCTCCATTCCTGAACCGAAGTTAATCACGTTGCAGGCTTACGAAAAATCTCTTATTCCTGTAATTGAGAAGGCTATTGTAGACGCAAATTTAGGGTATACTCCTGGGAATAATGGGAATGCTATACTTATACCTATTCCTGCATTATCCGAGGAGCGTAGAAAAGAATTAATAAAATTTGTCCACAAAATAATAGAAGATGGAAAAGTCGCCATTCGAAATATAAGAAGAGATACCCTTCATAAAATTCATGACTATGGTAAGAAAGAAAACGAAAGTGAGGATGAAATAAAAGGTCGTGAGACAGATTTACAAGAAATTACAGATAGCCACATTAAGGATTTAGAACTACATCAAGAAAATAAAGAAAAAGAGCTAATGGAAGTTTAGTATTTTCCATTAGTGATTAATATTTATTAGTCACATTTCGACCAGCCACAACTCTGGCAAGTCAGACATCCACCTTCATTTACTACACTTCTACTATCACAACTTTTGCACATCATTAATTTTGCTGAAGCAATCATTTCTGGATCTATAGTTTTTGCTAATTTTTCATCTTTATTTGTGTCCATCGTGATTAATAATTTTCCATCATCATCATGCGGATTTTGTTTTTTTTCATGTAAATAATCATCAAGAGCCTTACCAATTGCATCTGGGGTAGAAAGTATTAGTCTCCCATCTTCCCATGTTGGGTTCGGACCAGAAATACCTTTTAATTGTCTTACAATTGATTGCGGATTGACTCCAGATCTTAATGCTAACGAAATTAGTCGACTTATTGCTTCAGATTGCGCTGCTGCATTGCCGCCTGCTTTACCTATGGTAGTAAACACTTCACATAGACCTTGCTCATCTTCATTTATAGTTATATAAAGAGTCCCCTCACCTGTCTTTATTCTTCTTGTTAATCCTGCAGTTTGAGTAGGTCTTATACGTGGTTGGCCTTCTACCTCTTTGGACTGACCTAGGTTAGTTTCAGTGTTTTTGTCTTCCTCTTTGTCATCATTGGTAATTAGAATGCCTTCACGGCTACCTTCTCTATAGACTGTAATTCCTTTTAAACCATTTTCGTAGGCTTTCATGTAAATATCTGCAACTGTTTCTATGCTTGTATTTTCTTTTAGATTAACTGTAGAGGAGATAGAAGAATCTATATATTTTTGCACCGTACCCTGCATTTTTACCCTAAAAAATGGATCAATTTTGTGAGATGTTGTAACATACTCTGGCAAATCTTCATCTGTACCAAATAATTCTTTTATAATTGGGTGATATACTGTGTATTGATCAAATTCCTTGCCATAACCGCCATCGTTCTTTTTAACCATTCTTTTGTATGAAGTTGCGAAAATTGGTTCTACTCCAGATGTTACTCTTGCAACTATAGCACCACTACCTGTAGGAGCAACTGTGGTTAGAGTGCAATTTCTAATTCCGTTATTTTTAATTCTTTCTCTTAATGATTTAGGAAGGGACTTTACAAATTTACTTTTATTATATCCTTTCCAATCAAAATGAGGGAACTGGCCTTTTTCTTTAGCAAGGTTTATGCTGGTTTCGTACGTAGCATCTCTAAAAATCGTCATGATTTGGTCTATTGTCTGAATGGCATCTTCACTATCATATTTAATGCCCATCTTTACAAGCATATCTCCAAGACCAAGTATGCCCATACCAACTCTTCTGTCATTCATAGCATTTTTTTTCTGATCTTCAAGTGCATGTCTATCCAAGTTATAATCGACGACGTTGTCTAAGAACCTAGTACCTATTTCAACAGTCTCTTTAAATTCTTCAACCATAAAGTTTTGATTTTCATCCACAAAACGTTCCAAATTTACAGCTCCTAGGTTACAACATCCGCCATCAGGAAGTGGTTGTTCTGCGCAGGGATTCGTAGAAACTAGTGGCGAGCAGTACTCTGCATTGTGATAATCGGTCATAGTATCCCAAAATAATAAACCAGGTTCAGCACTTGCATGAGCACTACTGATAATTTTATTCCAGAGATCTGTTGCTTTGATTGTTTCGTAAACTTGCCCATCAAATACTAATTCAAAATCAGTATCATTCTTAACAGCGTCCATAAATTTATGGGTTAACAATACGGAAATGTTAGAATATTTGACCATGTTTATATCACCAGTTTTAATAGTGATAAATTTTTCTATGTCTGGATGGTCAATCCTGAGTGTTTGCATGTTTGCACCTCTTCGACCATGTTGTGCAATAGTATTTGTGTTTTCGCTGAAAAGATTCATAAAACCTGTTGGACCACAAGAGTCCCCCCCAGTACCATTGATAGGAGCACCTGATGGTCTCAATAGCGATAAATCATGGCCACAGCCACCACCGTATTTATAGGTCAAAGCTTCTTCGATAATTGTATTATATATTGATTTGATTGAATCGTCCTTAACAGCGACAACATAACAGTTATTTAAAGTGGTTGTGATGTCCTCTCTTCCAGCGCCATGCATAATTCTTCCACCTGGCACAAATCTAAAGTCTTCAAGAATTGAGTAGAATTTTTCTTCCCACTTTTCTTTGTCGGGGTTTGTTTTTTCTACTCCGGCTAAGGCCTTTGCTTGTCTTTCCCACATTTGATATGGATGTTTTTCACCAGGTGCTAGATATTTATTTTTTAAGACGTCTGAGCCTAGGGCGTCGTCAGTATAATAATTTTCAATCGTATAAACTTCATTTTTATCAATTTTGTTCTTCTCCTTTTCGAGTTCTAGGAGAGGTTTGATAATGTTTTCGACTGATTCTGTTCCGCCTTCACCAAGGGGTATGTTGAGATCTAATGCTTCTGCCATAATTTACATCCTATATAGATATGTGGTTTTCATGCCCTGCGGCAATTTTTTAAAACAAAACAGTTGACTAAAGTGAAAGCATTATTTAATGCGTGATTGGCGAATCTTAATATATATTGCGCGATACTTTTGAGTCAAACTGTAAGTTCAAAATATTGCATTTTTTTTGTTTTTATCTTTTTTTAGCATAAATATTTTAAAAATTTTGTGTGAGTACTGGAATGTTTTTGTCCGTTGATAATATGTGTCTAGCATAAAATCAAAAAATTCTCATGTTGATAGAATGAGTAAAATTGCGTCGCTTAATGAACAAGAAAAATTTTTTTTAGGAGCACTACACTGTCGAAAACAGTACAAAAAAAAATCTGTAATTGATCAACAAGGAACTATCTCAAAGTCTGTTTATTACTTAAATAAGGGTATTCTTTCGATGGAATATCAACATGGCTCGAAAGTGTTCGTTAGGGACTTTATATTTAGAGATTCTCCAGCATTGGTCTACCCGAGTTTTTATCTAGAAGAACCTTCAAGGTACTCTATAAAAGCTGTGACTGACTGTGATGTATGGGAGCTAACAAAAGAAAATTTTGAGATCGGGAAGAGAAAAATTCCCAACCTCGAAATTATCGCATTTAAGATTACAAATTTATTTCATCAGAATATTGAGAAAAGATTTGAGTCCATGATTACGAAATCTGCAGAAGATAGATATCTTGAATTGGTTGAAAATCATCCGAAGATAATCCAATCAATTTCTCTTAAAATGATAGCATCTTATCTAGGTATCACGGATGTTGCTTTGAGTAGAATTCGTTCGCGTTTGTCAAAGAGGGTTGCTAAAAACTATTAATTAAATTGTAAAAGGAGCAGACACTTTATAGTAGATTAAAATTTCATCTATTGTATCCTCCCTAGTTTGCTCCTTATACAAAATATATTTTTAAAACATTTTTAATCGTGAGTACCTTAGCATTTTAATACGTATAGTTCTTAACTTAGGTTAAGATAAAAGTTGAATAGAATGTTTCATATAAAATTATTTTTAATAGTCATTTACTTTTTACAATTTGCATTTTCTGAATGCAGTGATTTAAATCAAACAGATTGTGCGGCATATCCTGATTATTGCACTTGGAATGAAGAACAAAATTCTTGTGAAGATAACGGCGGCGGAGGAACTAATAATGGTCCTTATGAATACACTTATTTAACAGAGCTTGACGGTCTCCAATCTAGTGACTTATACAGCAGTGGATTTTTATATTACCCTATTGATGCTAGTCCACCCTATAAAAGCGTTGTACTCATTGATGCTTTTGGGTCCGAACCCGGTCTAATAAATTGGGCTCAATTTTTTGCCTCACACGGTTATATAGCTATGTCAATTGGCAATTTAGATGAGACTTTAAGGGATTCCAATTCAGATTGGGATTATATGGACAGAGCAATTGCTCTCCTGAGTGCTATTGAAACAGTAAAATCAGAAAATGGAAGACAAATATCACCTTTATTTAATATGATCGATACATCAAGTTTTGCTGTTTCTGGTTATTCAACAAGTGGAGGCGGAGCGCATACTGCTTTGACAATAGACTCTACATTAAAAACTGGCATATTATTAAATCCAGCGGTTGCATTTTTAGATTCTGTTAATTGTAATGCTGAAAGTGACTATTATTGCTTAATCGAAGAGCACCTCAATCATGATGTACCAGTCCTTATTTTCGCAGGGGAAAATGAATATAATGAGCTTGTAACTCCAGATGATGAAGCATATGATAATATGTGGGCATTACCTCAGTATGAACATGTTCCGGATGATACAGATAAATTATATTTTGAATCAGCTAATGAAGGGCATGGGTCTTCAATAGTGCCGTCAGGAATTGTTGGAAAGCAGGCTCTTTTCTGGTTGAATTTCTTTATGAAAAATGATGAATCATATTGTGATTCCGTTATAACACAACCTGATGGAGTTTCTTCTTTCCTAACATCCATTATTTGTGAGCAAGGTCCACCGCCACCACCTCCTGATACAAACATTGGTTATTTACGTGCAACTGAAGCTTCTTTCTGCATGGATGATTGTGGCATGTATCATTTAGAATCCGAAAATGGAGAGTTTCTTTACAATGTCGCAAATCAAAATAATATTCCGAATTTTGAATATTTTGTAAATAGATTTGTTGAAATAGAAGGTGATACAATTCAATGTGTGGAATGTAGCGCTGTAAACATTAATTCAATTTTTTTATCCGATCAATGTCAGCAGCCAGTGAGCTGTTTTATTGAGCCTTGCACAGTCTCAAATTGTTCTTCAAATGATGGTGCTGAATGTGCCGCTAATTATTGCGGCGGTTGTTATGCTGATTACTATCGAGATGATCAACTTATCACTTGCGAAAACCCGGGAAATATGAATGATCTTTCTGGAGTGGATTTTGGCCTTTGTGACATGGCGTTAGGATTTGCATGGGTAAATAATCATTGTGGTATGATTAGCGGTTGCGGTTATATTGTTGATGATATTAATTATTCAAATCAGTTTTACAGCTCGTTGTTCGATTGCATATCAGCATCAACATTAAAAAATGAAAACGAAATCAATCCATCTGTGTTTAAATTATATCAAAATCATCCAAATCCTTTTAATCCAAGCACTCAAATAAGATATCACTTGTCAATTAGTAGCCACGTAAAAATTGCTGTCTATAATACAATGGGAAAAATAGTAAAAACATTGGCTAATGAATATCAGACCGCAGGGTTCAGAAGTGTAAAATGGGATGGGAAGAATAATAATAAGCAAAAAGTTTCAACAGGCGTTTATTTTTATTCAATTCACTCGGGCGAGTTTAGTTCAACTAAAAAAATGATATTGCTTGATTAGTTAAGCTTTTCTTTTAAAATAATTCAAGTTTTGAGTTGATTTATTGGTAAAGATTTTAGTTTAAATTAAGTATTTTTATATA
>CAJQGZ010000082.1 GCA_905478065.1 uncultured bacterium
TATAAAATTGATTTTGATAATAGTAAAAGTAAAAAAGAGTTAGGCATTAAGTATTCGCCAGTAAAAAAAGCAGTTGTTGATTTTTTTCAGCAATTTATTGACAAAGGTTTGGTTTAAAATCGAGTAACAGGATTTGAAACACAAAAGCCCCCGATGTTTATCGAGGGCTTTAAGAGAGATAAGTGGTTTTTATCTCGGTGTGACTCGGGTGAGACTCGAACTCACGGCCAATGGCTTAAAAGGCCACTGCTCTACCAACTGAGCTACCGAGTCAAATTTGATGTGAAGTTTACATAAAATAAAAAAATAATTTAATAAAAATCTCTAAATATCTTTTTGAACTTTTACATGCCTTTTAGAAAGGTAATCTAATATAAAATCAAAAATATTTTTATTTTTACAAACGCTTTCAGGAGGGAATACCCCTTTATTATCAAATAAGCCTTCAAGAATTAAATTAATCGTTGCTGTTGCTGTATAGCCTGTCGTTCTTGCCATTGATGATGTTTTACTGGTTTTATCAAATTCATCAAACAGTTCATAACTTATTGTTTTTTCGTCTGTCTCAATTTCGACTTTTAAAATTGTGAATTCGGGTTCGTCTTTTTCAAGTTCCCATTCGTTAAATAAGTATTTTATTGTTTCTTCATCTTGTAAAATATCATTCTTAATATATCCTTTTATTAATTTTGCGTGTCCTGGAAACCGAAGCGTCTTTTCTGACATGTTACTAACATGAGACATAGTTTGTAAAAGAGATCGTAGTCCATCAGTATTAAAAGCTTCTAGTTTTATATCATTATTAAAATTTAATATTTCAATTTCTGATAAAGCTGGTTTGGTAATAATTTTTCCATTAATCATCATTCTTGCGGGCCTGGTATATTCTTCTATTACATCGATTGGTGAAAAAGGTGCTTTATAATTAAATGGAGCTTTTGGATATTTGGGAAGTCCGCCTACAAAGTATTTAAATGAAGTAATTTTTTCAAATGAATTGTAATAGCCAAGTATGTAATTTGGTATACCTGGTGCCACTCCTGAGTCAAAGATGGCAGTAACATTATTTTTAATTGCATTTTTGTTTAATTCCATTAGATCTTCTGGAGAAAATGAAATGTCAACAACATTTTTGCCACATTCAATTATTGTTTTTAATATTTTAAACCCTAAGTGTCCTGGCACAGCCAGGAGTACAATGTCTGCGTTAATTATGAAAGATGATACCTGTTTAATGTCTCGGGCATCAACTTTTAAAATACTTATTGATGGATGATTTTTGATTTTATCATTAACGTTATCTATTTCAATATCCCCAAGTAACACATCGTGATCTTCGGCTAGGTCGAGAGCCATTGTCTGACCAATCATTCCAGAACCTATTTGACAAATTTTAGCCATTATTAATTTTCTCGCTTATGTATGACTGAAAGTGGCTTACGCCAATTTCATATTTCTCTGAAAATATACCTTGATTGAATCCATTGGATTTCAACCCTTTTTGTACTTTTTCACATATGTAGATATCTTCATTTTGGACCTCTTCACTAAAGACAATATCTTCCTTTATTTTCTTCTCTGAGACATCTTTAAAATAATAATCAAAAATAACGTTACAATTTTGCTCATCAATTGGTTCTATAGTATTTGTTTGTAGCCTTCCAGGAGCGATATTAAATAATATGTTCGGGTATATAGTAAAGTAGAACGCTTTATTATTATCTTCTGAATTTTTGTAGGGTGAGGAATCTGGGTTGAGAAAGCACCACTGCATTGAAAAATCATCAAATATTTCAGTTTTGTAGCTCTTGTAATTTATGACTGTATTCAATTTTGGGTGTACTAGTGGTATATGAAAACCTTCTAAATAGTTATCCAGATAAACTTTCCAATTACATTTTATTTTGTATGTATCTCGTTTGCGGTATTTGTAATCTGAAAAGTTCAAGGGCTCAATAATTTTTTCAATCTTTTTCAAGATTTTTTTCAGATCATTATCATCATCATCATCGAACTTTATAAATATTTGGTCCATCCAAATATAATGTTTTATAGGTTTTAATTGATATTTCTTAAAGTCTAATAACTCCTTATCAAAACCCCTTGCGGTTCTTAAGTCTCCGCTTAATTCATATGTCCAACCATGATATCCACATTTTATTTGTTTTGAATTTCCTTCATGTTCTAATAAAATGCATCCTCTGTGCTGGCATACATTGTAAAATGTATTCAAAGTATTATTATTGTCTCGGGTAAGTATAATTGGTTGGTCATTAATTGTTTTAGCAACATAATCACCTTTATTAGGAACTTGATTTATTGAACCTAATAGGTGCCATGATTTTGAGAAAATATATTTTTTTTCTAGTGCAAAGATTTCTTTGTCTTGATACCAGCTTGAAGAAAGTGTATTGTGGTTCAATTTTTAAACTTCTCTGGAAGTTCTTAAAAAAGGCTTGGTTAAGCATGTCGGCCCGCCAGAACCTTTTAGCGAAATCTCGTTTCCTTTATAGGTAAATACCTCAACATTCTTGGCTTCGAGTTTCTTTTTTGTTATGGGGTTACCTTTAAGCATTATAACTCTCCGTGGTGAAAGTGCTAGAACATTACATCCCATAGTATAATATTCTTTATCTGAGACATCGATTAACTCAATATTATATTTTTGAAGTTGTTCTAAAAACTGCACAGGGAGTAATCTTGAATAGATTAGAAAAAGGTCGCTATCAATAGGACTTAAATTACTCATTAAATGAAGACAATCATTAGGTCCATTCCAATGTGGCAAGGGAACAGAAATTATTCGCTCAACAGAATTAGATAATATTTGTTTTAATTGTTTGATCCCCTCATTGTTCGTCCTATATCCAGTACCAACAGCAACGGTTCTTTTATTTATCCAGACAATATCACCGCCCTCTAATTTACCGGGAGAAGTAATTTCTCCTAAGATTGGTATTTTGAGTTTGATTAAAAACTCTTTAATCGCTTTACTTTCAGAAGTTCTATTTACTTTACCCATATTACATAACACCACACCTTTATTTGTAATTACTAAAGGGTCGTGAGTGTAGATTGAATCAATTGATGTAGAATCATTCTTTTCTAAAAAATATTTTTCAATTCCAAAAGAATCTAAAATTTTAATGAATGAATCATATTCATTCAAAGATTCATTGAAGTCTGGAGCTTCAGTGAAATTTAAAGTATTGAATTCCTTATTGATTTTTTTTTGATTAATAAATGCTGTTTTTGGATGTTTTAAAATAATTTTTTCTATAGGGTCAATCATGTTATTACAATTAAAATTTATTTTTAAACTTTGTTTATTATGAGGCATAATTTTTTTGACTTAATTATGAATGATTATTTTTGCCAAGGCATTTTATTAAGGTCATAATTTCCACCTGTTAATATTAGGCCAACTCTTTCATTTTCAAACTTCTTAGAGTTTAATAGTAGGGCAGCGAACACTATTGAGCATGAAGGTTCAATTATAATCTTTAATCGTTGCCATATTACATACATTGAATCAATTATCATCTTTTCAGATACAAGTAAAATTTCCTCAACGTGCTCTTGTATAATAGGGAAAGTCAGTGTTCCTACTTGAGCTCTTAAGCCATCTGCTATTGTATCGGTTGTTTCATTTGACATAATTTTATTATTTATTATAGACCTATATGTATCATCAGCATTCTCTGGCTCAGCACCGTATATTTTCAGATTAGGGTTTAAAGCTTTAGCTGTTAATATCGTACCCGATAAAAGTCCTCCTCCGCTAACTGGGCAAATAATACTATCTAAGTCCTTTACTTCTTCGATTAGTTCCTTTGCGGCTGTGCCTTGACCAGTAATAATCTTATTATCGTTATAAGGATGAATGATAGAAGCCCCAGATTTTTTTACCATTTGATACAAAGTTTCTTCCCTTGAGTTAATATTTGGTTCGCAAAAAACAATTTCCCCACCATATCTCTTAACATTTTCAATTTTATTTGAAGGTGTGTTTTTCGGCATAATAACACAAGCGCTTATTCCCATATTCTTTGCAGAATATGACACAGCAGCACCATGATTTCCAGAAGATGTCGTTATAATACCATTCTTTAATTGTTTTTTATTGAGTTGTAATATTGCGTTTGTCGCACCGCGAATTTTAAATGAGCCTGTTTTTTGAAAATTCTCACACTTAAAATATAATTTAGAACTAGATTCTAAATTGAGAGTCTGGGAAGTTAACACAGGTGTTCGGTGTATGTAATTTGATATTCTATCGTGCGCTAGTTCTATATCTTTGTAGGTTATCATGACAAAAGTTAATTTTTACATAAATGTTGTATTATTCAAACTTACACACAAAAATAATATTCTTAATCAATCTTGAGATTAATTAAAAGCACCTTTTAAAAACCGACTAAAGAGAAAGTCAATAGTGCCTTTTTAATTTATATTGCCTTCAACACAAGTAGTCTTAAATCCACCCCTGATATTATATATTGTTGTTATCTGTAGTTTATTTGTTTCAAGACACAAGCATAGGTCATTATATATGCGCTTTGTAACACCTTCTTGATAAATGCCGACATTGCGAAAGCTAGTGAAATAATATTTTAAAGATTTTAATTCAACGCATTTACCTCCTGTCGGGAAGTATTCTATCTTTACCTTCGCCAGGTCAGGGAGTCCACTAAAAGGGCACACAGCACTAAATTCATTTGTTTCAGTTTTAATATATTGATCTACTGAGTCGAACGCGAATGTTTCTAGAAAATTAGAATTAATTTTTGAGACGTCTTCAAAATTAAATGTTTCCCCTTCTGCTTTTATCATTCTTTTCCTCCTCTGTATACGCAACCAGTTAACTTTGTTTCTTTTATTTCAATCTCAAAAATGTTTGGCAGTAAAGTTTTAATTTCGCTCCAAATGTAGATGCACAAATTTTCACTAGTGGGATTTTCTAAACCTTCGATATCATTTAAATATGAATGATCAAGCAAGCTACTGATTGGGTTAAATGCATTTTGTATATCTTCAAAATCAATAACAAATCCAGTTTTTTCATCTAAGGAACCTTTGACTTTTATTGTTATCTCAAATGAATGGCCATGCACTTTATAGCAAGGATGAGAAAGATCAACATTAGGCAATGATCTAGCAGATTCAATATTAAATTTTTTGTATACAATCATACCGTAATTTAAGGGAAACCTAATATTTTATGTGTCTGTAAACTAAGTTTCCATTTTGGGTTTTTTTCAACAAATGTTTCAGACAATTTCTTATTTTTTTCATAATCATTATTATCCATTGGTTGAATAAAAAAATGATTAAAATTATAGCTTTCAAACTGGATAGGTTCAAAATCTTTTTGCGGGTATACAAATTTCAGTTCGTCTCCAGTTTTGAGATTTGTTGTAGTATTATTTTTTGGACTTACACAAATCCAATCTATTTCATTTGGTGGTAATTTAGTTCCGTTTGTTTCAATACTAATTTTAAATCCGATTTTATGAATTTCATCTACAAAGTTTTGATCTAGTTGAAGAAGTGGCTCACCACCAGTACAAACTAAAAATGGTTCTAAATTATTATCTGAAGGCCAAAGATTAGAAATAATATCAAGAATTTCATTAATGTAATAATTCCCGCCATTCTCTCCATCTGTTCCAACAAAATCAGTATCACACCAGTCACAAATAGCCTTGGCTCTATCTTTTTCTAATCCGCTCCATAAATTGCAACCACTAAAGCGAAGAAAAACGGAAGGTCGGCCAGTATGATATCCTTCACCTTGCTTTGTTAAAAATATCTCTTTGACTTTATATATTTTTTTTGTTTTCATCTATATTCCAAAGGATCCACCAACCCAGCATCATGGAATCCTTTTAATCGGAGATTGCAAGCATCACAACATCCACAAGGACTGCCATATTTATTTGGCGAATAGCAAGATGATGTTATTTCATAATTAACACCTAACTCTATGCCCTCTTTAATTATTTCTGATTTTGTTAGTTTAATTAGTGGAGTATGAATTTTGTAAGTCCCTACATTCTGTAAAGCATCTTTTGTAGCAAGATTCATTAGTTGTTCAAATTTAGATATAAATTTTGGTCTACAATCTGGATACCCGCTGTAATCAATAGCATTGACACCAATAAATATGTCAAAAGCATTTAATGTTTCTGCCTTAGCAAGCGCAACGGAAAGAAAAACAGTGTTTCTTGCGGGTACGTATGTAGATGGGATCTCTTTAGTGGTACTTAAATCTCGATTTTTTGGAATTTCAATTTTATCAGAAACGAGAGAAGATCCACCAAAAGAAGCCAAGTCCAATTCAATAATAGCATGGCTTTTAAATTTAAATTGTTTGGCAACTAATTTTGAGGCTTCTAGCTCATAATCATGTCTTTGTCCATAGTTGATTGTAATTCCATGCATTTCATAGCCTGCATCATCCGCAATTGCTGCACATGTCGTTGAGTCTAAACCGCCTGAAAGTAAGATTACAGCCGGTTTTTTCATCTTTTGAAATTTTTTATAAAAATTAACATAATAAAATTATTTTTGTTAAATGTGTTATTAAATAAAAATTGAATTTTATTGAACAAGATATTACGGTATTAGTTTTAAAATTAAATTATCATTTTATGTAAATCATTTAGTTTTTTTAAAAAAAGACACTTTAGTTGTTGCGCTAAATTTTGAACTTACATTAAACTACGTAGTCTCTTTTGACAAAGTTTTTTAAAAAAGATTTTGAAATAAGAGGTTGACTTATGAAACACATAATTAATGTGTTTGAAGAAAAGGCTTCGGGTTGGCGTTTGAAGCCTTTTCTTATTTTTAGAACTTTTGCTTTTTGAAAATGGGGGCGACCGGCATTCGACGGGATATGTAGGGTGCTTAACCGCATGCGGAGGATATCAGTTCCCTCCTTAATCATCTGATAAAAACAATATATGCCGATTACGGCTATATGGCTGCAGCTTAGTTGAGGTAGCCCGCTTCTTAATTAATTTGTCTATGGTTTTTTAAAGAAGCGTCATAAACATGGACTGGTTTCAAATTCGCTCATAAATTTGAAATGAGATTAAATGAGCTGGCTCTTTTTGATTTGCGTCTCTGATTTAAAAAAGAGTAAGATAATAATCCGAAGACTAAGCATGTAGACGTTTATCACTAAACTATTTCGGACGGGAGTTCGATTCTCCCCGCCTCCACTAATTTAAATATTAATTTCAATAAAAAAAGTTGGCGTCATTCCTAACATTACAACATCTGAAATGATTTTCCCTGAGCTGTAGGGGTTATATCTTTTATGACTAATATTTTTTTTATTAAATACATTATATATGGAAAGACCAGCATTCACTTCGAATCGGTTAATTTTAAACTTTTTTGACACAGAAAAATCTAAATGATGTGTTGGTGGCAGCTTTTTATTGTTTCGCGTACCAGGATTAAATAATACTTGGAAATCACTCGCTATATAAACGTCACTTTCGTCAGTATAAAATCGTCCTGAGGAATATGACCAATTTGTAGTCAGGTTCCAATCTAAGATTGAAGTAATAAAAACTGATTTGAATTCATGCTCTATGCTGTGATTAGCATTATAATATTTTCCATCATCAATATCTGGGAATGAATATTTAGTGTTATTTATTTGATATGAAACCCATCCATTAATTGCTTGATTTTTTCTTCTAATAAAAAATTCAGCTCCATTTGCTTTTTCTTGTCCATCTGTTGCCAGTATAACGTCATCTATATAGTCAGTTTGTTTAGAAAATATTGGAATCGGAGATAAATAGCTCTCAAAATCAAAATAACCAGACCCTCTTCGATCATAAATTGATACACTTAGTTCATGTTTTATACTTTTCCAGTTAGCACTAATTTGAGAGCTTTTTGAGGAAATGATAGGTATAGGATCATTAGAAATAAGCCACATGTTTTGAGTTCCTCTTGTACTCAAGGGGCTATTAAACTGATGTATGAATTGGTTGTTTTTACCGGTAGCACCTTCTATCGAAAAGTTTGAGTTTATTTTTAGTATAGCAGAGATTCGGGGTTCTAAATAATTTAGTTTAGTTAATGTGTAATATGTGTTTCGGAGACCTAATTGAAAATTTATAAATTTAGTAAAAGACCAATTATTTTCAAGGAAAAATGATTGTAAAACTCCACTTTCGTTAAAATTTGTTTTTTCAGAAGCATTAGTTAAAAATCGTTCGGTTAAAAACTCTGTATATAAAATTGATTTTGAAAACCCTATTTGTATATCATGATTTTGAAAGCTTTTTATATTTTGGTATATTTTAAATATGTGATTTGAAAATTTATTTTTTTCATTGTTTTTCTGTGAAAAAGTATCGTTATCTGAAATGATATTAAATAACTTTGAATCGTGATTGCTAAAATAACTTGTGTTAGATATAGAGGCCCTTATTATCCATTCAGGATTTAAATAATATGCCCATTTTAATATACCTCCGGTATTTAATAGATTCGTTTTTTCTACAATCTTCGTAGAATTAAAATCTAATATGTTTTCAAAGCCATAAAACTCACGGTTTTCCTTTATTATATCCTTTCCGTGTTTGATAGTGAAAGAAATTTTATTTTTAGTATTTATAACATAAGAGCCTGTAGCATTAAAATCCGTAAAATAAAATTTTGGACTATAATTAGTTCTTTGATTTTCATTTGCTGATAAACTAATTAGGTTAAAATTATCATCTCCAACGATATAGTCTTTTATAGATTCATATAGTTTTGTTTGTACTATATCATTAGAACTTCTAGCTGACAATGCTAAGCTTCCTTTAGAAAAGATAGGTAGTTGAATCTGAGCACTATTGGTGCTCAGATTGGTGAAAACCTTTGCATTTGGTTTTAATGTATTCCCGGCATGATTTGAAATCTGGATTAAGCCGGATGTTTTACCGCCATATTGAGCTGGATAGACTCCTTTATAAACCTGAATATCTTTGATTGCCTTTGCTTGGACACTGCTTATAAACCCAAACATATGAGTTTCTTGATATAGAGGCATCCCATCTATTAATATCAGATTTTGATCTGGTCGCCCTCCTCGAATATATAATTCAGATTTTCCAGCTAATCCTTGGCTTATCCCAGGTAGGAGCTGGAGAGATCTAAAAATATCAACCTCCCCAATGATTGGTAAAGTAGAAATATGTTTTGGAGAAAAAGAAATTTTACCAGGCTCATTAGCAATGTTTAAAAACTCTCTCGATTCTCCCCTGATATAAATATTTTTTGAATTTAATATTTTCTGCTTTAGATAAATTTCTAGGGTGCTGTTTCTTGCGTTTTTTGAATGGATAATTTTTTTTTCAGTTTGATATCCAATGTAAGAAACAAAAAGGGTACAAGATTTAAAATTAATATTAGTTAATGAAAAAATTCCTTGCTCATCTGATATTGACCCTACACCAAGAGAAGGTATATAAACATTGGCGAAAGGTATAGTCCCCATGGATTTGTAATCATATATCTTTCCATAAAGATTGTATGTTTTTTTTTCTCTTTCAAATATTGCATACTGATTATCGATTTTTTCCCAACCATAATCTGAGTCTAATAGTAGAAGTGATAACAAACTGTCTAACTCACAATTATTACATTCTACTGAAATATTATTTTCTGATATATCTGAGGGATAAATAACAGGAGCTTGATAAGCTATTGAAGCTTTTTGTAGGGCTTCTTTCAAATCTATTTTGTTGAAAGAAGATGAAATTTTTAAATCTTCCCCAGATATTTTGGGAATGATAAGTAAAAATAAGATTATTATGTATTGTATTGTTTTTCTAGAGTAAGATGTAAGATTCACCCTGTAATTTAAACTGTCGCTTAGACAATAATGAAATACTCCTCAATACTGATTCTAAATTATCAGGTTCAAGATGAAGTGTTCCCGAAATCAAAGTTTCTTTTTGGTCAGATTCTAGAAACTCAATATTTATTGCGTAAAGCCTTTCAAGCTCTTTACATATTCTTTCGAGTGAAAAGTTATTACAAATAATTTTATGGTTTTTCCAACCAGGATAGAAATTGGTTGTATTAGATTGTAATATGAGATTTGGTTTTTTTGGGTTTATTTCTATCTGATCACCCTCATTAAGAAATATTACTTTTGTATCTTTTTCTAATCTAACTAACCCTTCATTTACGCCAGTTTCAAAACCATCTTTTCGAGATCGCACATTAAATTTTGTTCCAAGTACTACAATTTTTGCGTATTCTGTTGAAATAATAAATGGGTAGGAACCTTTTTTTACATCAAAAAATGCTTCCCCTTTTAGTGCGATTGTTCTGTTTGAAGAGTTATAATCTTTGGAAAATGAAATAGAGCTTTCTGCATTCAAATGAACTTGTGTTCCATCGCTCAGTGTAACGAGTTTCCCACTTAAACCTGTTCCGGAATGGATATTAACTGTATTCATCATTTTTATCATTGGAATAGCAAATACTACCATCATAAATAATGCGATGGCTAAGCGAGGGAATAATGATTTAATTTTATTTGAAACAATTACTGGATTGGCCTTTTTAGGCTCAGATGAAATATCCATTTGCTGTTCTAAACGCATCCAGACTTCTTGTTTGGACGGAGCTATGCGTTTTTCAATCTGTGAACACAGATTCCATAATGATTGTTCTTTTTTATTAATTTTTAACATTCCTATAAACATCTACGTTACTTGATTGCTTTTTACTCATAAATAATTTTTTAATTTTTTCTTTAATATTTTTATTGCTCTATAAATTTGATTCTCAACGGTCCGGACACTTATTCCTAAAGATTCAGAAATTTCATTGTTTGACAGCTTCTCAACGCGACTTAAAATAAAAACTTGGCGACATTTTTCTGGCAACTCAGTCTCTACTACTTTTTGTATTTCATTTTCTAAGAATGTAGATAGTACTTTTTCTTCTGGTGAGTTAGTTTGACTGTCATTGTTTCTTGGTATTAACGATTCATGCCTTTGTCGTACTTCATTATGGCGAAAATGATCATAACATAAGTTTGTACTAATTTTTGCAATCAACGAAAAAAAGGATTTGTTAGATTTTAGCTTAGATCTCATTTTCCAAACTCGTAAAAATGTTTCTTGAGTAATATCTTCTGCTATATCGCCATCTTGTATTTTGTACTGCACAAAACGAAACAAAGTGTCATGATAATTAAAAAAAAGTGTTTTAAATGCTATTTTATCAGAATTTTTAACTTTGTGTAAAAGTATTTCGTCTTTGTCAGTCATTTTTCTTAAGATGTGAATAATAAAACTTAAAATATTAATTACTGTTATTGAGCAATTTAATATAAAATAATAATGGTTCTATGTTTGTAGCGTGTCAATTTGGTTAGAAAAGGATTATAAAAAGTGAAGTTAAATCAAAGCGAATATGAAAATCTAATAATAACAGATTATAATTTTAGAGCTCCGTTGGACTATGGATCTCAAAATGGAGAAAATATCTCGATTTTTGTTAGAAGAGTATCAAGGAAAGAAAATTCAAAAAAATCTATGCCTTGTTTGATCTTCTTTCAAGGCGGGCCAGGATATGAGTCCCCTAGGCCATTATCAGATTCTGGCTGGATTAAAACAGCGAGTGAGGTATACGATGTCATTTTAATTGATCAAAGAGGTACCGGACTCAGCTCGCCAATATCATCAGAATCTGTATTAAACATGAGTGATAATGATCTAGCAAAATACCTTACATTATTTAGAGCTGATAATATCATAAAAGACGCCGAATTGTTTCGGAAAAAATTAATTGGCAATAAAAAATGGTCCGTTCTAGGGCAAAGTTTTGGAGGGTTTTGTGCAATGACTTATTTGTCTTTTTACCCTGAAAGCCTGGAAAAAGTATTTATTACTGGAGGAATTCCTCCATTAAAAGCTCATCCTGACGATATATATCGTGCTACATATCAAAGGGTTTTGAATAAAAATAAACAGTTTTATAAATTATTTCCTAACGCCAGATTAAATGCAAAAAGAATAGGAGATTATTTAGATAAAAATAATGTCCAATTACCGAATGGTGATATATTATCGGTTAAGAGGTTTCAACAATTAGGTTTAAACCTTGGGTTTAGCGATGGAATGGCGACACTTAATTTTCTTTTTGAAAGAGCATTCGTCAACGATAAGCTTTCTCATTATTTTTTAAAACAAGTATTAATGATGCAAACATTTGATACAAACCCATTGTTTACAATTCTTCATGAGGCTTGTTATGCTCAAGGCTTTTCTACAGAATGGTCCGCACAGCGTATTTTAAATGAATATTCTGAATTTGATTATAAAGAAAATGCAGAGTTCTTTTTTACCGGTGAAATGTTGTATCCCTGGATGCTCGATGATTATAGCTCGTTAAAACCGTTTAAAAAAGCAGCAAATATTATTGCTCATAAAAAAGATTGGCCAGTATTATATAAAGAGGATGTGTTAAGACAGAACAAAGTACCAGTAGCTGCGGCAGTATATACAAACGATATGTATGTAGATAGAGGGTTTTCTATAAAACTTGCAGAAAAGATTCCAAATATGAATATATGGGAGACAAATTTATATGAGCATAATGCACTACGTAGCAATGGGAAAAAGGTATTAGATTTACTTTTTAAGCGGATATCATAAGTAATATTTATAAAGCCTGAGGTAAGTACTCAAAATGTTTAGTTATAAACAAAATTTATTAATAGCCAGTCTATGGTTTACCATATTATTAGTTGGTTGTTCATCAATCGGCACTCATCAATATCCAGATGTGATTTATAATCATAGGCAACCTTTGGTTTCAGTTTCCTATGAATATGGAGAAATAGATATTCAAATACCTTTAGTCTTTCCAGGGATTGTTCCTGAACAATTATCTTTTCAAGTTTATGCGAGAGGGGATAGTATAAATCCTCTTATTACGATTAAAAGTAACGCTACTGATTTAGTTAGAATTTTTCTCCCTCAAGGAGTTTTAGATATAGAAGAGAATAATAATTTTATTTTAATCAAGCCACATCATCCTGATTTTGTTAGTAAAAAAGTGATGTTTAAAGGTATAAATTATGGAAAAGTTACTCTAGACCCAGTGCATATTGTTCAACAGCCATTAACTATAGCAGGAATGGTTTCAAATACGCTTACTGAAGAGGTACTAAATAACATTGATGTGTCATTATTTCTAAAAAATGATTTATTGCAAAAAGTTTTCTCTAATGAGAATGGAGAATATACTCTCACCATTTCAGGTGAATATAAAAACCAAGGTTTTCTTAGAATAGTTGCAGGAGAAAAATTAATTTTTTCACCTTTTCGTCAAGATGTTAGCTTTGAAAAATCGAAAAGTTTAAAAGTCAATATTGGGTTAGGTCCAAGTCAAGATTTAGCAGACTTAGGGAACCTTTACATAACAAATAAATCCAATGTGCACTTTAGAGATAAGCCTCATATTGGTGGAACTACACTTTTTTTACTTCCAAAAGGTGAGCCTGTAGCAGTGGAGCAAATTTCTAAGGGTCTCTATTACGGCACAATAGAAATTTTAGTTTCTTCTGGAAAAAGAGTCAAATTAAGTGGTTGGCTTGAAAGGCAATTCACAGATCTTTTGTTTTTTGATAATATTTTCAAAGATGAAAAAGTTTATGAGCAAACACTTTAATATAACTTTATTTATAGTTGTGGCCTTAGGCCAATTATTTGCTCAGACTGGACCTGACTCAAAACTGGTTAAAGAAAATGTCAAAACTAAAATAGACTCGCTAGAATATTTAAATTTAATTAATGACACTACTAAAACATCATTTTTATTAACAGAAGATAAAAAAACTTTTTCTTCTTCAGAAAAAAAACCAGTAATTAAAAAAAATAAATTTCAACCAACAAATGTTGAATTAAATATAAATACCATACCTGAAAACGTTGAAGTTTATCTAGATGGAAAATTGATTGGAAAGACGCCAATTTCTGGTGAAAAGATATTATCTGGTAATCACACATTTGATATTCAAAAAAATGGCTTTGCTCCGATATCATACGATTTAAATGTAAATGCTTCAAAGTCTGTGAATTTAGATTTTTTTTTAAACCCTGTTTATAACATAAAATTTAAAACTAATGAGCCCGGTTTAATTTTTGAATTGAACGATAATCATAGGTGGACTGAAGATATGATAAAAATGCAATTAGAGGCAGGTGGTCATCGGTTGCGAGTCTACAGATTAGGAGAAATAATTGATGAGCAAATAATTGTTGCTGATCAGCCACTTACTTTTCAATATTATCTAAAAAAAGGAATGGTTATAAAACCTTGATTAATTAAATGAAAGTTTATTTAGTACCTATTTTATTTTTTGGATTAATTCAAGCAAAAACTGAATCACCTTCCATTCTTATTTTAAATGAATACGATAGTAAAGTTGTTGATGGATCGATTTCAAATTATTTTCCAAGTAAAAACTTTATTAATAGTGAAGATACTTCTCCATTCTTAGGTTCATTAGATAGCTTGGTAAACCCAGCTTCTGGAAGGATGTCGTTGATTAGAAAACTTGGTTCAGACTTTGATGTTGATTATATACTATTTCATCAAATAGAAGGTGACAATAATAGATTCCTATTAGAAGGTCAAATGTTTAATACCAGGTCTGGCGGTCTAATAAAGCGAAGGGTAGTTGATGTTACTAGTTATTATAAAGGTAAGATTAATGAATTGAAGCTTTGGGTCGGTGATGCTCTTCGAGAGGTAGATAAAGATTGGGTAAATCAGAGAAAATCAATTTTATATAATGAGCCATCTGAAATAATCCAAGACAAAACTCCAGAGGGAGCAATGGCTAGGTCTTTACTTTTGCCTGGCTGGGGTCAATTTTATTCTGATGCGTATAATTCAGGTGTAGCAATTTCAAGTTTAGAATCAATATTACTTACATCTGTATTGGTAAGCTATATGAGCTATAATAAGTCTGTTAAAAATTTTAAGACCTACTCAAAGTTGTATGAAGAATCATCTGAACAAGTAGAGTTTGACGAATACCGATCTTTATCTAACCGTGAATGGGAAAAACATAAGCAATATAATTCTGCTTTAATATATACGAGTATTGCCTCAGGCTCATTATGGTTTGCTAACGGGATTCATGCATACATTGTTGGGCCAAGGCCTAAAAAAGATATTATTCAAAAATGGAATGCTAAAGTTCCTTCAGCTAATTAATAACTTAAGTTGCGTTTAGTTTCTATATTCCTAATTACGTTCTTCCTCTCAAATTGCACTGTTTATGATAATAATCTTGATAACCCTAATGATAATGAAGCTAATGAAGAGCTAGGTGTTTTTCCTCCATCAGTAGTATTCTTTCCAAAAGAACAAACCAAAACAGTTTCTGATACAGTTTCAGTAGGTGCCTATGCAGTTTTCTCGGATACTTCGATTGTGCCTTTTTCAGGCGCACATTTAAACATTAAATATGATAATTCTTTATTAGAAATCGATTCTATCGCTCCAGGTTGGATAGGTCCGGGAAGTATAACGGACTCTAATAAAACAACACCTTTATTTACATACGTCGAAGATCAAGGCATCTTAGATATATATGCATATTATCTAAGTACATCTGATATCTCTATTGATAGTTTGACACACATTGCTGAAATTTGGTTTAAACCTAAATCAGTTGGTTCAAGTATTGTTAGTTATGATACTTCTGAGTGCCAATTGATCAAGTTTGATGAAACTATTATTCCAATTAATGGAACAAGGGAAGCATCAATAATCATTCAGTAATGAAAAAATATAGTTTTTTATTTTTATTATTCAGCTTTATACAAGCAGATATACTTTTTACTGAAACTTTTGATAATAGCGGAACTTGGCCAACAGATTGGTCATTTGATCAATATATTAATCCTGAAACAGGCGAGGTCCACACATCTTTTGGTCAGCATAATTGGAGAATCGACAATTCATTCCAGTCTGACCCTGGATTCACACCTCCAGCAGCCGTATTTTATTATTTTCCTCGTGTTCCACTACCAAGTGATGTTTCCATAGGCGATATTCACCCAGCTGAATCTGGTAATGACCCGCAATCAGAACTTGAGACTTCATATGAATTAAGTATGCAAAGTCCTGATATAGATGTTGGTGATAATAATGCTGTTCTGGTTGAATTTACGATTGCTTTAGACTACTGGGATAATCCTACAGCTCATATAAATGGGATGGTCATTGAAGCTGATGGTGGTAATGGCTGGTCAGAAATGTTGAAATATGAAGTTGGCGGGGTGGGCGCGGGTGATGATTTTGATGCTAGTTTAAGGACTGAAACATTTGTTGTCTCTACAGAAACGGGTACTCTAAAACTAAGATGGAAGGCATACGGAACAGATTCATATTTTATTGATGCTTGGATAATTGACAATCTAAAAGTCATCACATTACCAAAATTGTCTTATGTTCATATAGAATCAGATAACACAACTGATAATCAATCGGCAGTTGAAGGCGACAATGTAACGCTATCGTTTACAAGCGAACAAAGTCTTTTAACCTTACCATATGTTCAAATAAATGGTTTTGAAACAACAGTTATACCTCAGGGCGGAAATTCTTATATAGTTTCTTATATTGTTAGTATTGCAGATGCTGATGGGCCATTAACATTTTCCATTGATTTTACTGCCTTAGATGGTGGTATTGATGGGGCTACTGTTAAAACCACTACAGAAAATAGTAGAGTAACGATTGATAGGACTCCGCCACCTCCTTTTAATGTTGGAGACATAATAACTACTCAGGGTGGGAATGTATTTTTAGGGAAGTGGAATAGTACTAATACAGGTATGGAAATTGATGTTACAGTGCCTGAGGACTCTGCCGTCGTCGATTTTAATTATTTTCAAGGTAACTCAATTTCTTTTGATGGTTTGGATGACCGTGTAGTTATAAGTGGAAACTCAATTTATAAATTTTCAGATCAATTTACGATTGAGTTGTGGGTTAAGCCGAACAGTACTGATTCAGATAATTATAGAGGACTTATTAGTTTTGGTGAAGATGGCAGTAATCAATTTGGATATGGTTTTGCTTATTACGCAACAGGGTGGAGGTTCTTTATCAAAACGCAATCTAATTCTGTTTCCCAATGGACGAGTCTTCCTTATGCATCAGCTCCCTCTGGGCAATGGACTCATTTAGCCGCTTCTTATGATGGAACAAAGTTAACATTATATAAAAATGGTTCGGTGGCTGATGAAAAAGTATTATCTGGTCAAATCGCATGGACCGCTAATTCTGGTGATCTTTACATTGGCTCTTTTAATAAAGCTGGGACTGATTATTTTTTTAATGGGAACATAGATGAAGTTCGTCTCTGGGATACTGTTAGAACTGGTTTGCAGATAAAAGGAAACAAAGGTATTACACTTGAAGGGAATGAAAACGGGCTGGTTAGCTATTGGAAAGCTGATGAGTCAGCAGGGACTGTTTTAAATGATTTAACTTCAAATCAGATAAATGGGAACTTAAATGGTTCTTCTTTTGCAACTTTAAACTCGCCTATAAATTTTTCAACACCAATCTATGACAATACTGTTATAATTGGATCAAAGTACCAGCTAAGAGCAAAAATAGGTTCGAATTCTTTTGAACTTTTTGATGATTTACAAGAAGTCACTTTAACTGATTTTA
This sequence comes from uncultured bacterium, assembly GCA_905478065.1. Lineage (GTDB taxonomy): Bacteria > Fidelibacterota > Marinisomatia > Marinisomatales > UBA1611 > TMED80. The sequence goes on from CAJQGZ010000082.1 coordinate 17,737, forward strand.
ATTCTGGTCAAAAAATTATTAATGGATTATCTATTAATTTTTCCAATGTCACTGGTTATCAGCACAGTGAGACTGCTCAAATATCTGCATTGTTATATGATCAGTCAGGAAATCAATCTTTAGGTGATACTAGTGTTATGGTGCTAGAAATTGACTTGATTGCAAATAATCCAACTTCCACTAATATTACTTCAAACAACACTAATTCATCTTATGCTAAAACTGATGATATAATAACAATAACCATGGCTTATGATGAAGATATAGCTTCTACTTCAACAGCTATTGAAAGTAATAATGCTGCAGATACAGACCTTGGTAGTGAACAGTTTAAAGCAGATTACACACTTGTTGGCACTGAGCCAGAAGGAGTACTTAACTTTACCATAGACGCTTTAGATTATATGGGCAACCCTGGAAACTATAGTCTAACCACAGATGGATCTCAGGTTATTTACGATAAGACTCTTCCTGAACTTACATATGTAAATATTTCTTCAAATAACGCAGATACTTCATGGGCAAAAGTGAATGACTCTATTAGCTTAACATTTATATCAAATGAGAAAATATCTTTACCGAATGTCTTTATTTTAGGTCAAGTAGCTAGTGTAGTTGATTTCCAAAATAATAAATTTAAAGCAATTTATGTTCCTACAGATTCTGATATCGAAGGATTAGCCACTTTTGAGATACAATTCTCAGACTTAGCAGGAAATGATGGAACCCCTATAACTAATTCCATAAATAATACAAAAGTAACATTCGATAAAACTAATCCAGCTGATTTTATAGTTGGCTTATTAACGCCTACGGGTGGAAATCAGGTAGCAGAAATTTGGAACCTTACAAATACTGGGATAGATATTATTGTTCCGGTTTCTAATGACACTACATTAAAAAATGGAACGGTTCAGCTTTACGCTAAAATTGCTTCTAATGTTTTTACGCCTCTCGGTGATATTTCAACAATATTATCTAGCGAAATAAATACAGATAAAACTATTTCTATACCAGGTAATTTAATTGAAGGATTAACCGGTTTTGTTGAAATGCAAACAATCTATATTAAGGCGATAATGCACGATCGTCCTGGGAATAGTACTGAAGGTTCACAAAGTATTACGGAAATTTTAATTGATGAAACACCAGCAAACATTTCCCCAATTTCTATAATATCAAATAATAACAATACTTCTTTAGCAAAAATTGGGGATTCGGTTACCGTTTCATTTAGTACTTCTGAGGCACTAATTGATACTGTAGTAAAAATTGAAGATCAGTTATCTATTGTTAGTGGATTAGGTAGTAATCAATTCGCAGGTGTTTTTGAGATGATTGAAGCTAATTCTGAGGGGGTCATTCCATTTGAAATTTCTTTTATTGATGTTCAAGGTAATCCATTCACAATTTCAGATTCAACTACAGATGGTACGCAAGTAATTTTTGATAAAACAAAACCAACACTAAACCCAGTTTCAATTATTTCAGATAATTCATGCTCATCAGGGTCTATTGCAAAATCTGGAAATATTGTTAGTATAAGCTATACTGCAAGTGAGAGTATACTTTCTTCTTTTGCTACAGTTATGGGAGACACTGTATCAATTTCTGACCTCGGATCTTCTCAATTTAAAATAGATTATCAGCTTAACGATTCAAATATCGAGGGGTTAGTTGAGTTTAATATTAAAGTTACAGACTTAGCAGGGAATATTAGCGAAGATGTTATTTCTACTTCAGATGGTTCTGGTGTGGATCTTGATTTGACTTTGCCAGTTTTAGACTATGTGCATATAGAATCTAATAATAGCTATTCATCAATTGCTGTTTTAGGAGACTTAGTGACACTTACTTTTGAGCCTTCTGAACCTCTATCTTCGACCACGACTACGATGGCAAACACTACAGTAACAGCATCAGAAAATAACGGTAGTTATTCTGCTACATATATAATACAAGATTCAGATATGCTCTCGGGAGGATTTTTACCATTCACAGTTAACTTTAATGATTGTCCTGGTAATGCTGGAATAGTAGATAGTACAACATCTGATGAAAGCTTTGTTAGTATTGATATTGGTCCACCAGAAATGGTATCCGTTAAGATATTTTCTTCAAATCAAGATTCATCTTGGTCTAAAATAGGCGACAGTGTTTTTGTTTTTTTTGTAGTTAATGAACCTTTAAAAATAGTTGGTTTCCCTTCAGATGCCATCCCTCCATATTCATCCTTAAAAATAGGCGAAAACTCTGTCGAAATAATTAATGTTGAAAATACTAGCTATCAAGGCTTTTATATAATGACTGAACCTGATAATGAAGGACAAGTGCCTTTAGAGGTTTCATTTTATGATCTTGGTAGTCAAGCTGGAAATGATGGCACTCCAATTCAAGCTACAACGAATAATAGTAAAGTTATATTTGATAAAACTAGTCCTACAATAACCCAAGCTACATTTACCACAAACAATACTTATGGCGATTCGCTTGCAAAAATAAATGATATTGGTTCCATAAATTTTTCATTAAATGAAAACTTAAGATCTGTTTTGACTCAATTAGATAGTGATAGTATTTCAATGAATGGAGGAAATCAAAATTTTTCATATAATTATACTTTCTCTGATTCAAATCAGAATGGCTATATTGCTTTGAGCATGCTAGCAATTGATTCTGCTGGAAATCAATCAGATACAATAATTAATAGAGTTTATTTTGATAAAACAGCTCCTCAATTATCTTCTATTTTAGAAGGCTCAATAATTGAAGATAAAGTATATTCGAGGTTCGGAGACTCACTTCAACTCGCTTGGTCAAAAGTAGAGTTAGAATCTGGAATTAAAAGATCATATATCGGACTCGGGTCAGATTCGGGATTAGTTGATATTGTTAATTGGATTATATCAAGCAATGAGGATCAAGGGTCTCTTACAGCACTAAACCTTGATAATAATTCTAAATATTTTGGAGCTATTTTTCTTGAAGATAATGTTGGAAATATATCTAATTCAATCTGGGGTGATGGTATAACAATAGATCTTGAAGTGCCAAATGTTGGAAGTGTTTGGGATGGTTTTTTAGATGAGGATATTGATTACACGGCAGATTCTAACCAATTATTTGTCAGATGGAAAGATTTTACTGATAATCAATCCATTGACTTCTATGAAGCAGCAATTGGCTCAAATAATGATACCATTAACATTGCAAGTTGGCAAAAATCAACTTCTGTTGATAATATTCAAATCGTAGGGCTGAATTTAGAAAGGGGAGTAAAATATTTCTCATATTTGCGAGCAGTTGATTCCGCTTCAAATATATCCTCAATACTGAAAAGTGATGGTCTGGAATTTGATAATACGCCACCAAATATTAAATCAATTTATCCATTATTTGACTCCTTACAAGTATTATCGGTATTAAATAATGATGAAATTAAAATCAATTTTAATAAGCCTATTTTAAAATTTGGATTTACAGTAAGTGCTTCTCAAGATTCTAATCTTAATTATTCTACAGTCATACAAGATTCTGGAATCATTATTTCAATACTTGATATCCTTCCAAGTTACGAGACTATAACAGTGAATTTAGATACAGCCATTGCATTTAATTTATTGAATTATACGGATACAATGGTATTTAGAAGCAAGCTATGGGGAGATTTAAATGATGATTACAAAATTTCGGTCGAAGATATTTTATCGTTCAATCAAAACTGGCCTAAGGTAAATACTGATTTAGGCCCTGTAAGTGGAATGGCGCCATATTTATTCCCGTCACCTGATGGGATATCAGATTTAAAAGACTTAGCTGCCTTTGGAAAAATGTGGGTTTGGTATTATCATGAGTATAATCAGGACTCACTTTTATCTTCAAATATTTCATATAATTATGACATTCATACAGAATGGGAAAAAAACTATTTAAAATTAGTAGTGCCTGAAAATACTTATGGTGCTGAATTAGTATTTTTTAATTCAAATTTTAAAGTTAAAGACTTCCACATCAATAATTTAAAAAATGGTTCTTTTCATTTTGCCGTTTCTGATACTGATAGAAATTTAATAAGTTTTGTGATAGCAGATAAAAGTGGTTTGGACTCTCCTCTGACATTTTCGCTGGTTAACAAATCATTAGAAAAATTGACGACTTCATTAAAGTATAAATTTATTGATAACAAATCAGTCCAGATTAATAAAGGCATTGGGAATATTGATTTAGAAATTTTACCTGATAAGTTTAAACTGTTTCAGAATTATCCAAACCCATTTAATGGCGAAACAGTTATTAAATATGAACTTCCTAAATCAGGAAAAGTTAAAATAAAAATTTATGATTTAGTAGGTAAAGAAGTTTTTTCAGAATCTTATTACAATCAAAAACCGGGGATAAAAAAGTTCACTTGGAAGGGGAAGGATAATGGGAAAAATGTTGTCAGCTCTGGAGTTTATTTTTTTCAGATAAGTGCAGGGGAAAATATTAAAAGAATGAAAATGATATTATTAAAATAATTATATCACATTTTTTCTGGAGCGCTTACACCTAAAATAGAAAGACCTATTGATATAATGATTTTGGCCCCATTTATAAGCCCCAACCTGGACTGTGATAACTTTTCATCATCAGTTATGACTTTACAATTACCATAAAATTTATGAAAAGAGGATGCTAAGTCTTGAAGATAAATAGCAATTGTTTGAGGTTCTAAAGTTTCTAGAGCTGTTTCCATCATTGTTGGAAAATTGGACATGAGTTTTAATAATTTAATTTCACTGCTTTCATTTAGTAAGGTTGTATCAAATTTTTCTGAAAATTTAAACCCTTGATTTTCGCCGTATCTGATGATATTGCAAATCCTTGCGTATGCATATTGTAAATAAAAAACAGGGTTTTTATCAGATTGGTCTTTTGCGAGGTTTAAGTCGAAATCTAAATGCGTATTCATGCTTCGCATAATAAAAAAATATCGTATGACATCAACGCTCAGTTCATTGACCAAGTCATCTAAGGTAATAAAGTCAGCTTTCCGAGTGGACATCTTTACTTTCTCACCATTTTTTACGAGCGTAACAAATTGATAAATCAATATCTTGACATGCTCAGTTTTCAAACCTAATGCCCTTAATGCTGATAATACATCTGGATAAGTATCTGTATGATCCGCTCCAAATACATCTACAATAACATCATATCCTCTTTTTATTTTATCTTTATGGTAGGCAGTATCTGGAAGACGGTAAGTCGGTTCCCCAGTGCTTTTTATATATACTTTATCTTGTTTTGCACCTACTCCCGTCGCCTTATACCAAGTAGCATCATCTTTTTCATATACTAATCCCTTGCTTTTAAGCTGAGATAAAAGTTTTTTAATTGCACCAGATTCGTAAAAAGACTTTTCGTTAGTAAAAGTATCAAATTTAATTCCTAATGAGTTTAGACTGTTTTCAATTTGTCCAAAGATTACTTTTTCCGCTTCTACTAAAAATTTTTCATCATTTTTCACCAAGTTTTCACCATGATTATTGGCAATATTCTTAGCTATTTCAATAATATACTCACCTTGATAACCATCATTTGGGAATTCAAAAGGTTTTTTAACATATTCGAAATAACGAGACTCTACTGACTGCCCTAATGTCCGCATTTGTTTGCCGGCATCATTATAATAGTATTCTCTAGTTACGTTATAATCATGCCATTCTAAAATATTAGATACTGTGTCTCCTATTACTGCATTTCTTCCATGGCCTACAGTCAAAGGGCCCGTAGGGTTTGCACTTACAAATTCAACATTCGCTGATTTCCCTTTTCCTTTAAAATCTTTTCCAAAACTTTCTTTGTCTTTAATAATTAATTTTAAATTATTTTGATAATAATTTGGCTTAATAACAAAATTTATAAAACCTGGTTGAGTTGCAGTGATCTCTTCAATATCATTTAAGTTTTGACGAAGCATCCTTTTTTTTATTTCTTCTGCAATTTTTAGGGGGTTCTTTTGAATTTGTTTAGAAATTAATAATGCAATATTAGAAGAAAGGTCTCCAAATGATTCTTGTTTTGGTGGCGATAGACTAAAATCTTCTAATCCTATGTCAATTTTGTAATCAGTTAATGAGATTAGAATATTTTCTTTAATGTACTTGTTAATAGAGCTAATAGTGATGTTCCTTTCTTGGAGCATCATTCCAGAGTTTTTCTAAATTATAATATTCACGCTCTTCGTTTTTAAAAACATGAACAAGTACATCGACATAATCAAGTAAGACCCAAGACAGTTTTTCATAGCCTTCAATATGCCATGGCTTGTGAGGAGTTCCTCTACGCACACTGTCGCATATAGCTTTTATTTGGGGTTCTGAACTTGCAGAACAAACGACAAAATAGTCAGAAAGAGTAGTAAGTTCGTAAACATCTAATACCACTAAATTTTCTGCTTTTTTTGCAAGTGCACATTCGACGATTTTGTCAACTAATTCCGTGGAAGGGTTTTTATTTTTAGTTTTACTAGGCAAATTAATTTTCAGCAGAGATATAATTATTTAATTCTGCAAAGGAGGCATAGTCTTTTCCTATTATAATTGTAACATCGACTCCGATTGATTCGTCAGGAATAATTTTTATTCGAGTACTGTCGCCTAGATAAATTCCAAATGATTCAACTATTTTTTTTAAACTTTTGATGTTTTCATTCCGTTGAATTATAAGAGTATTTTTGTAGTCATGATTGTCTGCATTATCAGAGTTAATCACATCAATATTTTTTGTTCGTAAAAATTCTGTTGTTTTGAGAGCTAAGGCTGAAACCCCACAACCATTTAAAACCTCGACTTTGATATTTTCAACTGGGTTTTGAATGTAAACATCTTTCGCAAGAATTGGATGCTTGGAAGTATTTAAAATTGATGGCTTAATTTCTACTCCATCATGCAATTGGTTTTGAGAAAATGAATATAGAAACCCAAGAAGAATCACACCTGAAACGGCTATAGCAGAATTAAGAGCTACCTCAAGCCCATTTATTTTATTTTTATTTTTTGGCAAACTGTTTAATTAGTATGGAAGAAAAGATTATCAAAAGTATTTCTTTTAAATGAATTATTTCTTAAACCATAGCTAGGCATCTTTTGGAAATTTAAATGGATATATGAGTTATTTGTTGTCTTATAGGTAATTCCAGCATCTAGTGCTAATTGTGGACCTGATTCTAAATTAAAATTTGTAATTCCTGTGGGTGCATATAGCAATACGTTCGCATTTATTTTAAGATTATCACTTGCCCAATAAGTGATATTGTTGGAATAACTAGCAATGGTTGTTGCCATTGAACTATTAGATGCCATAGTCATAGAAAATCCTTGGTTAAAACTAAATCTCTTTGGGCTGAGTAATGGCATTGAGCTATAGTCTAATTGGCCATAAATATTATTTGGTATGTCTCTATTGTTAACATCAGAAAGCAATTGTGCATAAATCGTGTTTAAATAGAAAAATGTAATTAATGATATATATATATTTCTTTTCATATAGTATTATAAGTTAACACAAGTATTTTGTTCCAAAAATAACTTAGGTTGAATTTTACAATATATTTTTATTTCCACGCGTTTCAATAAATCCGCCGCCCAGACAAATAGCCTGATCGTAGAAAACAATAGATTGCCCAGGTGCTACAGCAAATTGTGGGTTTTCAAATTCAACGAGTATATCATTCGACCGATAATTAATTTTGCATGAGGTATCCTTTGAGCGGTACCTGATTTTTGCTGTTATATTTTTAATTTTTTCAGGAGGAGCGCCAGCAATCCAATTAATATTTGAAGCTGTTAGGTGCGTATGATACAATTCTGAGTTATTCTTACCCTGAACAACGACTAATTTATTTTCTTCTATTATTTTATCAGATACATACCAAGGCCCTTCGTAATCGCTATATCCACCGCCGATGCCTAAACCCTGTCGCTGTCCATAGGTATAATACATCAACCCTTGGTGTTCTCCAATGACTTGCCCATTATTTTTAACTATTTCTCCAGGTTGAATGCTAAAAAATTTTTTAAGAAAATTTTTAAAATTTCTTTCTCCAATAAAACAAATGCCGGTACTATCTTTTTTATCATGGTTCATAAAACCAAGTTTTTCTGCTTTTTCTCTGACTAGGTTTTTATCGAGGGCTCCAATAGGGAAAATACTTTTTGATAGTTGGTATTGATTTAGTCTACATAAAAAATAGCTTTGGTCCTTATTCTCATCTTGCCCTCGTTTAAGTTGAAAACTCCCATTTTGATTTGATATTATAGAATAGTGACCTGTCGCAATTTGATCCGCACCAAATTCCTTTGCATAATCTAAAAAAGCTTTAAACTTTATTTCTTTGTTACATAATATATCAGGATTTGGAGTGCGGCCAATTTTACACTCATCTAAAAATATTTTAAATACTTTCTCCCAATACTCCTCAATTAAATCAATTGATCTTAGAGGAATATTTAGCTTGTCACATACTTGTAAAGCATCTTTATAATCTTCAACTGCGGTACAAAATTCTTTATCATCCTCATCCCAGTTTTTCATAAAAATAGCCTCAACATTATAACCTTGCTCTATTAGAATTGATGCAGCAATAGCACTATCAACTCCTCCGCTCATTCCTATTACAACATTTTTCAATTTAAAATATCATTTAATGTTTTAATCAACTGGTCTACTTCTGCAATTGTATTATCTTTTCCAAAACTTATTCGCAATGTTGACAGATTTATTTCATCATCAAGTCCTATTGCTTTAAGTACCTTTGAAGGTTTTATAGTACCTGCATTACAAGCAGAGCCATTTGAAACAGCAAAGTTGTATCTATCAAGTTTTGCCATTAAAATATCGGATTTATATCCAGGAAAAGAGATGCTAATTAATCCAGGTAAATTATTTGTAGTATTGTGTTTAGCGAAAGGCAATGATTGCCTTATGTTTGATAAAAAATATTTTTCTAATAATTTTAGTTGGGCTATACACTTTTCTTGATTTTTAACCGCTAGTTCAGCGGCTAAGCCCATGCCAACAATGCCAGCGATGTTCTCAGTCCCGCCCCGCAACCCGTTTTCTTGATTTCCACCAACAATGAAGGAAGAAAATTTATCTCGATTTTTTACAAATAAAGCACCGACACCTTTTGGACCATAAAACTTATGTGCTGATAAACTCATATAATCTATGCCAAGCTCGCAAACATCTACATTCATTTTCCCAATTGATTGTACGGCATCTGTATGAAAAGGAACGTTATATTTATTAATTTGTTTAAAAATTTTTTGAATTGGTTGTATAGAACCAATCTCATTATTGGCAAGCATAATACTAATCAATCCAGTATCATCTCTAATTGAATCAAGTAATATTGATGTATTTAGGACTCCTTGTTTATCAACTGGAACCAATGATGATTCAACACCAAACACTTTGAGTTTCTCTAAGACTTTGCTGATAGCTGGGTGTTCTATAGCTGAAATAATAATGTGTCTATTTTTTTGATTAATTAGAGTCCATAAAACTTGATTGTTCGCTTCTGTCCCACCGCTACAAAAATAGATTTGACTTCTTTTTGCTCCAATGGCTTCAGCAATTTGAAAACGGGCATGCTCTATAAGAGACTTTGCTTTTCGACCAGATTCATAAACGCTGGAAGGGTTTGCAAAATGATCTTGATTTATTTCATACATTCTCTGTGAGACTTCTGAATGTATAGGTGTTGTTGAACTGTGATCGAAATAGATCATTTTTAAATAAGAAGATAGATTTCTAGTTATTGCCTATTGAAGCGTATTTAATTGTATTTTTAAGATTGGTGTAAAATGGGGTTCTTCGTTCTTCTAACCGATCCATAATTAATTTTTTATCGTATTCAAACCTAACTACATCCCACCTTGTATCATCCCCTACTTCAAGAAAAGCAACAGATCCTCTAGTGTCTTTATCAAATGGAAGGCCTGTTGCTCCTTGGCAATAAATAGTCATGTTATCTATAATATCATTTCTAGGTATGTGAACGTGACCATGGACGAAAACAAATTTCTCAATATCCTTATTGGAACTATAAACATTCTTCTTCCAGTTAAGTGCTTCTTCAATCGATGGCGGGTGATCATCTCTTTGGTACCATGCATGGGTAAACTCTATTAATGTCGAACCAATAATTTCTCTGTGGGAGACTAACATTTTTCTTATGAACTCAATCCCTCTGTCTCCAATTTTTTCAGCAGTCCACTTTTCATTTTCAACAATAGCTCTACATATTGGGTCATATGGGTTCATCCCTTCAAGGGTAGGAAGTTCCTCTTCCCAGAGTTTTTCAATTATATAACGGTCATGATTGCCACGAATGAAAATACAATTTTTCAGTGATTCAAGCTTTTCCAGTGTTTTTTCTGGTTCTGGACCGAGAGAAAAACAATCACCCAAGCATATAATTTGATCTATATTATTTCTGCTATCAATAATGCTCAAAGCATTATCAAGGGCGGAAACATTTGAATGAATATCGGTGATGATTGCAAATGTTTTATTAACCATATATTTTAAAAGTTATTTTAGAAGTAGACATCGTTACAAGTTATATTTTAATTTAGATTTTTACTCTTTTTTAAAGGGATAATTTAAATATTATAAATCAAAACAGTTAAAGTGAAAAAATATAATGAATGAAATAAATGAAGTTCTTATTTTGGGCTCAATTGCTCTTGATACAATTGAGACCAAATTTGGTAAAAAGGAA
>CAJQGZ010000083.1 GCA_905478065.1 uncultured bacterium
CAAGTGCCTACATTGCCGATACGTTGTATACTATTAAAAAAAGTAACCTTACAAAAGCGGCATTGAAGTCTAAATATAATGATGTTTGTGAAACAGATTCGTGTGCCGCTCAAAACGCGATTATGCTGAAAGCGACTCATGTATTAACCTGGAGCTTTAGTAAACATAGTTCACTTGTTATGAATTTTTATAAGCCGGATGAATATCTTCAAAAAAATACTCAATATTCATGGTCAGGATTTTCTGTCCCTGTCAACCCCAAAGATGCTAATAAAACAAAGCTTCCGAACGCTATTTCAATAAGTAATAGTGATGATCTTTTCATAATAAGTGGTAATAATAATAATGTTTACAAACTTGGTTTAGATCAAAAATTAGAAGAACTCATTACAGGGAAAGTATATAATAAAGAGTTGTCAAACCCATCGGGAATTGATATTGGTGCAAACGGAAAAATCTATGTTTCTGATAAAGATAATAATAGAATAATTAGCATGATGAATGGCAAGTATCAAAAAATAGCAGATGAAAATTCATCCCCAAAAATTATTAAGCCAACATCTATAAGATATTTAGGCAATGGTTCTATAGCGGTATTGTGCGAAGGTGATCAATCAATAAGAAAAGTATCTTCAAATGGTAGAGTCTCAACAATTTTAGCGCCTGGAATAGTTGAGGGTATGACTGATATAGCCGTAGATAATAATGGAAAATTTTTTGTTGTAAGTCCTCATCTTGAGCAAGTGTTCAAAATTATAAATAGTAAAAAAGTTGAGGTGATAGCTGGCTTTAAAAAAGGGGATGGACTTAAAGGAGATAAAATACCAGCAAAAGAAGCGCAACTATTTTACCCGGTGTCAATTGATTTTGATGATTCTGGGAAGCTATACATTGCTGAAAAAGGGAAAGGACTCATTAGGTATGTGGATTCTGAAAATCTTTTAATTAAGATTGCTGGTGGAGGAAATATTGCTTCACCTAGTGGTTATGTTAATTCTGCTGACCTTAAACTAACAAACATGTCAAGTATGAGAGTTGGTAAGGATCAGAGTATTTATGTATCCCAAATGCTTGATAACTCTTTAATATGTATTGATATTAAAGAAAAGTATGAATTTTTAGGAAATGAGAACTTTATGACCCCAATGTATTTAATTCAAAAAGATGGTATATCAGCTTTAGAACCTTATTTACTTTCATCGTTACCCAAGCTTTTAAAAGGATTCGCTCCTAGACAAAAAATATCAGTCAAAGAAAGCTTTAAAAAAATAAATAAAAATGCAGCGACTTACTTTAAAGATAGACCTGTTCTTTTTGCAGTATTAATGGTCTCCATGACTCAAATAATTCAATCTATAGCTGAAAATTCTAAGTCATTAGACACACCACCAGATTTTCCATTTTAATTTAAAATTAACAAACAATCGTTTTTAATGAGGAGTATATCATGAAAAAACTAATTTACATAGCAGCTATATTTTTAATACCGCTGCTAGCTCAAAATAAAAAAAATGAAATTAAGTTTTCTAATAAAACAGAAATTCTTAAAGTCAAAAATGAGAGCACTTCTGTAGCATCAGTCCCTAGAAAAATTGCTTATCAAGGTATTTTGACAAAAGATAATGGCCAACCAGCTGATGATAGAATGTACAATGTGAAGTTTCGATTATATAGTTTACTTGAAGGCGGAGAACCCTTTTGGGAAGAATCTCAAATAATCTTTATAAATAGTGGCCTTTTATCAGCAACTGTTGGTGTTTATAATGAACTTAATAAGATACCTGCTAATGCATTTTTAGAAGTCGAAGTTGGGGGAAGTGTCCTGGAGCCAAGGCAAGAAATGACCTCTGTGTTTTATTCTATTATTTCTGATACTTCTTACTTTGCAAAAGGATATACGCGGACAGAGGACCTACCCCCTGTTTCATTATCTGGAGATTATAGTGATCTAAAAAATATTCCAGATACGTTAATAGCCGATGTCTTTATAGGAAGCGCTTCAGGTCTAACAGGCATATTAGCTGACTCAGTTGGGGTTTTAAGTGGTTCGACGCCTATTGTTTTTGGTGGCGAGACAAATGATAATAATAAAATATCTTTAAATGTCGAGGAACCAACTTCTAATCAAGAAATTATAATCCCAAACATAAGCGGAACGCTATTAACTACTGGTAATGATCAGCTAATTGATGAGGTTGGAGTAATTCATTCAGGCGTTTGGATGGGAGATGAAATCGAAGATACATTCATTGATAATGACTTAAGCATTTTAGATGGTGAAATTAATGCAACCCCAATCGGGAATTCAGTGCCCTCATCTGCAAGTTTCACATCATTAACTACAGAAGATGGATTAAAAATTTATAATGGCAATATAGCTTTATCTAATGATGAATTAAATGTTCTAGATAGTGTTGTACATGGGCAAGCTTCTCCTGGAAGAGCACTTGTGGTTGATAGTGAGAAAGATATCTTTGGTCTAAGAAATCTTAACGCTGTAGGTACAGTGAATGCAGAATCGTTTGCTGGTATGTTTATGGGTGATGGTTCTGGTATAACTGGTGTTTCAGCAAGCTCAATTAAATCAGATGATTTGACGCCTGGTGATGCTGCTGTTACGATCAGTACTTCTACTGGTGGGATAAATTTGACGCCAGCTGCAGGTTCGATGATTGTTTTAGATGGATCAGTGAGTGTAGATGAAGGTATTGTTTCTGGGATAACAAGTTTAACAGCAGGAACTATCAGCGATGGAACCGCAACGCTTTCTAGCGGAGCTTTATCTGGAGCAACGACGATTACTGGTTCAGGTGAAATTACTGGTGGTTCATTAATCATAGATGAGGTATTGATAAATCGATCAGAAATTGGTCATATACAAAACTCAGACTTAATTACTTTATCAGCTAACCAAGTTTTGGTAGATGGTGGAGTTACAGCCGGAACATTAAATATAGGTGGAACAAATATAACAGCAACAGCGAATGAATTAAATTATGTAGATGGTGTTACTTCTAATATTCAGACGCAGTTGGATTCAAAGACAGGGATTACAACATCTCAAGCTTCTGCGATCACAGCAAATACCGCCAAGGTTGGTTACACAGATGATTTAGTAGCGGCAAATTCTGCTGTTGCAGCAAACACGGCGAAGACAGGGATTACAACAGATCAAGCTTCTCTTATAGATGCTATCACATCAACGGCAACAGAATTGAATATTCTCGATGGAGTTACTTCGACGACAACGGAGTTGAATCTTTTGGATGGAGTGACAGCGACGACGACTGAGTTAAATTTAATTGATGGCGTTACCTCTACAACTGCAGAATTAAACTATGTAGATGGAGTTACATCAAACATACAAGCTCAATTAGACTCAAAATCTTCTACAGCAGAATTTGATGATCTTACTGATGCTAAATCAGGTGGAAGTAATTTTTCTAATTCAATGATTTTAGGACACCAAACTACCGGGACACTTAATAATGCAGATGAAAATATTGGGCTAGGTATTGGATCTCTTGAATCAATAACCTCTGGTGATAGGAATACTGCTATTGGTAAAGATGCAATGAATAGTAATACAGATGGTAATTATAATACTAGTTCAGGATATCAAAGTTTGTATGTGAATACCACGGGAAGTTTTAATGTTGCCGTAGGAAATTCATCATTGGGGCTAAACATTGATGGAAATTCGAATATTGGCCTGGGGCATAGAGCTTTGAATAGCAACACTAGTGGAGACTTGAACGTAGCAATTGGTAGAAAAGCATTGTACTCTACAACGACTAGTCAATATAATTTGGCCGTTGGTACCTATGCTTTAGAGGATGCTAATCGAACAGCAGACACTGATGGTTATAATGTTGCATTGGGTTATAATTCGGGTAATACAGGAACTAATGATATTACTACGGGTAATAAAAACACTCTTTTAGGCTCTTCAACAGCAGCCTCAGCAGCCGCAGGAACTAATCAGACAGTGATTGGTTATGGTGCATCAGGTAAAGGTAATAATACAGTAACGATAGGTAATGGAGACATTACTCATTGGTTAGCATCAGATGATAATGAAGTTGACTTGGGTAGTAGCTCGATTGAGTTCAAAGATCTTTATTTGGATGGGATTGCTTATGTAGACGGTCTTGATTTAAATGGTACGACAATCTCTGCGACAGCAGCAGAATTAAACTTTGTTGATGGCGTTACTTCTAATATCCAGACGCAGTTGAATGCAAAAGGAGTTGGTTCAGTAAGTGCTTTATCTGATTTATCAGTTACCTCTACGGCATCAGAG
>CAJQGZ010000084.1 GCA_905478065.1 uncultured bacterium
TTATCTTACATATTTCTATGTTCGCTTTTTTTAATAAATCTAAACCTTGTTCGCAGCGGTAAACCTCATCATAAACAACCCTCTTAATTCCAGCTTGAATAATTAATTTGGCACAATCAAAACAAGGAGAGCATGTACAATAAACTGTAGCTCCTTCGCTGCTATTTGTGGAGCAAGCTAACTTCATGAGAGCATTGCTTTCAGCATGTAATACTTCAGGTTTAGTTTTAAGCTTAAAAAACTTATCCTTACCTTTGTCTAACTGCCAACCCTGATCCCTGTAAAAATCACGTTCATCGCAAGTATAAAAAACTTCTTCACAGTCGTTATCAAAACCCGAGGGAGTGCCATTAAAACCATCAGAAATAATTCGTCCGTCTTTTACTATTAGGCAACCAACTTTTTTCCTTTGTGCGTTTGACATGCATGACCATTCTGTAGCCATAGCCATGTATCTTTGATCTAATTTATTTTGATTAGCCATATTTACCACTTATGTATTATATTGGCACAAATAAAAAAACAAGTAATTAAATTTACAATAAGAATAAAACTACGTATTAGTAAGCTTAATTGAGCCTGTTTTATTGTCAAAATAGGGATATTAGGCTCATCATCATCAGTTTTACCAATACGATGATCGACAGTCCTGCACCAAATCAACCAAATATTTTTTAACATCAATTAGACTTGAGGACTTTTATTAATTTTGTTATTTCTGTTTTTGGTATGTTCCCCCAAGTTTTCCAGTTTTTAACATCTTTATTTTTGTAAGCGTTATTTTTGTATAGACCCCTAAGAATTTCTTTAAAAATTTCAAAATCTTGATCTGAACCGCTCAATTTAACCTGAGACATTAAAACATTTAAAGGCCCATAAGCAACGCTTTCTTGCTGCATGGGGGCACTCTTATTGTTCGATGTATCAATTTCATCAGCACCAACGATGTGGATATTTAGAAAATTACGAACACATCTAACAAAAGCCCTATTGGTAGCGATGGTTTCTAGAAACTTTTGAGCAAAATTACTAGTGTTGTAAGCTGTTGCGTTAGCGATATCTTGAAATGCAATAGGTTGATTTTCTGATTCAAAATTGCCAAGCCAACCAATGGAGCATTTGATCGCTACATGATCCATTTCACATTTTACGACATCATAATTTACATTTGAAAACCCTCGTAGTTTTGCTAATTCTTTGATGCCAGATAATTTGATTAAAAGCTGATAATCTTCTAAACCTTCTGTTGAGTTTGGCATAGGTTGATTTCTTGCCTCAAACCAGCCTTTATTAGGGTAAAGGTGTTCTGCAGGAATCATGGCTCTCCAGTTAATTGAGCCATCTTCGTTGTATTTATATTCTACGCCTTCAACGAGCCCGAATTCATTTCTTTTATATTTCATTGATTAACCTATAGTGGTCCAGTTCTTTCCAAAATTCATTGGAACTATAAACCAACTCAGGGTCACCTGTCAACTCTTTTTTTTGTATCTTTGATTCGTGACAAGAATATTTCTTCCCCTCACTCAATAAGATCTTACTGCTAATAAACTTAGTAGCGCTAGAAACCTTTTCTTCTCCATCCTCTTTTGTTTTCCAATCTGCAGTTTGAATATCAAAATCAAAAAACTTAAATCTATATTTATTTATTTGAGACTCATCTTCACAGTAAATTTCTGTTTTTATACCTATCTCTTGAACTTGTTTCAAATAATCTTCTGTAAAATCATCATTAATGTTAACTGTGAATTGAGCTACATTTTTTTTGAAGTATTTTAACAAGTCAATCCTTATAGGTTTCTCTGTAACGATATTTAAAAATCTATCTTTTAACCAATGAGTTAAGATTTGCTCATCAAAATGATAATCCATTCTAACATTAAGTGCTCTATTCTTCATGAACGAAGGGTGGGCGACAAAATCTGGAATTATTTCTACGATTTTAACAGGATAAAGGTCTCCTGTAAAAATAGTTTCGTATTGTATTTTTATGTCTAATTTAAGTTTATCGAATATAGCTTGAGCTATACTTTCTGGCTCAATAAAATTAATAGATTTAGGTTCTTCTTTTACGCCGTATGATGGAAGGTTACCTGTTCGCTTGCTGTCAATTGGGAGATGATTTATATTCCAAATAGGCTTGTTTATCCCTGAAGGGTAAATTGAATATAAACTAATACACGGTACATCTAAAGCGTTAGATATGTAAGAAGACAAATTATCAGAACAAATGCTTAACAAACTGTTTTCTAGAATATATGCTTCTTGTTTTTTGTTTAAATTAATATAAGGTTTAGTTCTTTCTGGGATGCTTTTTGAATCTTTACAAAAAGAAACTATTTCAATCCCTTGCTTTTGTAATACTGGTTTAATATAAGCTATAACGTCAGAATAAATATCGTATACGTTCATACCATTCCTGTTCCTATTATCTATAACGATATATTTTTCATATGGTAACGGAAAATATGAGATACCGACATCTGGGTCAGAAATTTTAACACCGCAGCTCGAAGCGTATTTCTCTAAAACATTCATCTTAATTCGTATTCTACTTTTGTTCTTCCATGGTTAGCGTAATCTATAGATTTTTTAGTTTCTTTGTAAGGGAAAAAGGCTAAATCAAACAAGCCTTTTTTGTTCGCTCTACCTATAAAATAAAAACAATCTAAATCCATTTCATCTTTATATTCGCACATTTTATATATGCTATCACAGTGATCAATTAAATCATAATACATTTTTTTGGTAAAAAAGTAAATATCATGATCAGGGTAGTTGCTCTTTAAAGATTTTACTACACTTGTCGATGCTAAAATATCCTCACCATGCTCTGGCATTACATAAGCTATCCTCTTGTTGTCCCTGCCTTTATCTACAATATCATCTAGCGATTTAATTTCACCCTCAATATTTTCTTTTTTAGCGGTTTCATGAAAATAATCTAATACTTGGCTTTTACTTTTACCTTTTGAAATTTCTGAAACCCAATATTTATAACCACTATCATGTTCATCGACTTCCATCCTTAAGCAATTTTTGTACAAGTCAATCAACCAATCTTTTAAAGGAAAGTTATCGTTAGGAATATATTCCTCATTTCTTAACTTAAAATCACCAATAGAGATGTTGTCCCAGTCAACAAGATTAAAACTGTCAAAAATACCTTCAAATTGTTTACCTACGACTTCAATAGAAAAATTATCAATAACAAATTTACGAGCAGCTTTGCCAGCTTTTTTTCTTACACTAGATTTCATTTTAAAAACCTTAGTGAGTTGTTTGCATATTGAGTTGGAATTTGTAGAAGCTTTTATAAACTGAGTGCCCGGTTCTCTATACTCTGCCCAATCTAAAGCCAGACCTCCGCTTTCGGCAGTGCATAAATCTTCACCGCAACTATAATTAGTCACTAAAGTAATGAGCTCTGTTAATTTTGCTTCTTGGATAGGGATTTCTTGGCCTCCTGAGGTAAAAGGGTGACAATAAACATCCATTAAATTATAAATCTCATTCAACTGAACCTCGTTTACGCCATTAGCAATATTAGTAGTTTCAAGGGAATCTTTAGAAGAGCAATATGGGCACGGACGCTGCTGACCAGAAAAAGATGAAACCACATATTGTTTACAAACCTTACAATAATAAGTCGTTAAAACATCTTCATTTTTAATACCTTTTTCTTTAATAAGTCTAGGGATATCCCATCCCTCTGTCCAATGAGTATGCAAAAACAATTTTGCTTTTGAGTTTTGGTTTTTGCTTTTAAAAAGTTTAAATCCTTCCAATAAGTTAGGGACACTTTTCCTTAATTGGTTCCTAAAAACAAAACCAATAATAAAGTTATCTGATATATTAAATTTTTTCCTTAAAGCCTCTCTCTTTTGATCGTTAATTTTATAAAAATTATTAGTGTCTAATGTCCCCCTGATAGTTTTGACATGTTTATGGCCTAATTCAGCCATAGCTTTTTCTGCGAAACTCGCCCAAACATAATAATTCTTTATCTTTGGGGCCATTTTAACAGCCTCTGGCAAAAGAGGTAAACTATCTAAAGTGGTATGGACGATGCAATTTATTTTGCTCCACCAATCCTTTTCAGTAAAACCAGAAAAAGCCCAAACATCTTCTATACCAAGATAAATATCTGGCTTTTCTTTTTTTATGATGCTTTCTATAGACTCATGACCATATCCAGCGTTTCTGTATCTAGTTTTATCTTTGCTGATTTGCTGAAGAACGAGAGCGTCTTCAGGTAGGGTACCTATAGCTTTCCAAGGCAAAAGAGACAAAGCTTCATCTTTTTCTTTTTTTGCATTTACAAGTTCTACAATATCATATTTATTCGTTTGATATAAATACTTTAGTAGGTTTTTTTTGTGTTTACCAAATCCTGTAAAAGCTTTGCAAAAATTGCTATGAATAAGGATTTTCTTTTTTCTCATCACTTAAATAGTTGTTCAGGAGCTTCAATCCCTCCGATAATAGTATAAACAACTAAACCTTTTTTAGATGTATGGTAAATACCTCTATGAACAGTTGAGTTATCACCTAAGATCCGACTTAGTTGCTCGAATCCGTGCTCAAGATATTCTTGAGGGGTATTATCAAGAATACCTCTATCACCAATAACTACGCACGATGCTACCTTACCTGAAGCTACGTCAATATTAGCTAAAATATTTTTCTTTAAATTGTCTCTCACTGCGTAGCTAATATCTGTTTCTTGGACCTCTTCCTCTTTCATTCTAACTGGGACCGCACCAAAAGAAATAATTCCAGAAGATAAAACCGTGTCTAGGTCAGCTTTATCGAAAGCCGTGTATTCTGAATCTTGGGCCGAAACCTTATTAAATAAATGGAATAAAGAACAAATACTAGTATTAGCAGTGTTCCAAAATTTATTAACAGACAATCTCGGGTAAATTTGCTTAATCCTTTCGTTATCAAGAATCACTAAAGGAGAAAGGGTGCCATTATTACAAAAATTTATTAAAGCATCCGTAGTTTCTTTCGCATTAGAAATGACCCTAGACCCTTCAGCTTTAGTTGGTAAGGCTACAATAGAACCTACCTTAGCTTGAAAATCTGAAGTCTCAATCCCAAAGCTCTCACAAAGATCGTGAGCAATTTCAACAACAATAGGACCCCCTCCAGCGCCAGTTCCTCCTCCAGCACCGATACATACTAAGACTCTATCGAAATCACTTTTGAAAACGTTTTTGAGAAAATCTAAAATATCTTCTCTGTGTGATTGAAAAATTTCTTTCGCCACTTCTCTGTTTTTACCTGCACCTGAACCCCCAATGAGTAATTTGTTGTTTTCTGGAATCTTTAGAGGCTTCAAATCTTGAGCCGCAGTATTAATGGCTGCAACTCGCCTGTAACCTAATTTCCAAAAGGTTTCAGCTAATCTAGATCCACCTTGCCCTACACCGACAATAGCAAACTTGTAAGCAGAAGTGAACTCATCTTTAATAACTTCTTCAGGCTCCTCTTCGCTTGGTAGCGGGATGTCAGGCATATCCACACCTAAATCATCAACTTCCTCTGCCTCTACGTCTTCTAAATCTTGGTTTTCTAAATTTTCTTCTTCAGTCATATTTTTATTATATTTTTTACTTATAGGGTTTGCGTTTGAATATTCGTGCAGTGTTGCCATTTTTTTTAAAATGGCGCTTCTTCTAGGGCGCTTTCTGTTTTTTTATTGTAGTTGGTGTCCTTATGGCTATTCGCTTTAGAAGTCGATGCTAAAAATAGATCGAAGAAAGTTGTGATAAGCCTTTTTAATACTTCTATTTCTCCCGGTTCAAGTGAAATTCTAAAAGTTTGACTACCGTTGCGAGTTACCATAAACCCAAAAGCTGGAGATTTAAACTCTTGGTAATTACCATTTTTATCTTTTACTTTTTTAGGTTTATCCCAAGGTGTTAAAGCTATAGAGGTTTTGTTATCATTAAAATCATGAAACCCAGACCAAGGGATACGTGTGCTAAGAGTAGATAATATTTCCCCTAGCTCGAATTCGTTAAGTTTGATCGCAAGTTTTTTATCGGCATTATCTTTGTTCCCGGAAAAACTCCCAGTCTTAGTAGAGCTGTTCCATGAATACTGCGAAATAGCATTCACATAAAAAACAGGCTTTTCGTTTCTTGTGTCGATTGAAAAATTAAAAGCTGAACCTGCGTTTTTTGCATTTGGTTTGTAGATCTGTAAATTCATATTCTATAATAATATGTAAACAAACTGTTTTTTCAACTAAAAAAGGCCCTCCAAGAGGGCCTTTTTATTCTTAATTTTTAGTTTATTAGCAACCTGATTGACATCCTCCTGAGGGGTCTGGCCCTGAAGGATCAGGAACAATCTCTGGTCCTGTTGTGGGTCCAGAAGCGGGACCAGATGGGTCCGCAGCGGAAGCTTGCTGCTCCACCTCTTGCTGCTGTTTGACTGAGTCCTCATAGTCGTTAACTTGTTTTTTGATATTTTCAAGTTGCTCCTCAGTAGCATTATCCACAAGCTCCTCGCCACGTTTAACACAAAAATCTCTTAAGATATTAATGGTTTCACTTAAGGAGACTGTGTTAATTAACATATTTGCAACGCGAGTTTTGAGGGCTCCGATAGTATCTGTGTTTTGTTCTTCTGACATGTCTTTAACTTTTTATATATTGTTCAATATTTTACAATAGTGTTTTGGTTAATTTTAAACCTGATCACCTTTATTTACTATAATACATTTTCGTTTTAAAAATTCAAGTTTTTTTACGTTTAATAAAGTAAAGCTACATCAAAATCAGCATTGATAGTACCATTATTACCATTTGATGATGTAATATTTACGATAACATCTGTTTTTGGAGGCAGTTGTAATGGAAATGGATAAGCATTTTTAGCAAAAGCGTTAGTAGTCACAGATGTAACTTCTTGAACACGAAACGCTTTTCCGTATTGCCTTGTTTTGATTTGGGTTGCGTACCCAATTTCACTTGAGCTGCCCGGATTATTGGCGGACATATGATACCCTAATAAATAACCGGTGCAAGTTGCAGGCACAGTATAAATAGCCATTGATGTTTGATCATTTCCTGCTAATACTTTGGCATAAACAGTCGAAGCGTCGCCACTAGCGTGGATATCAATACTACCTGCGATGCCGCTTGTTCCATTATTAAAAGCTCTAAAAACCCTACTCCAAGTTCCATCTATATTTACATCATTTGTGCCATTTAAATTACCTGTATAATATTGGTTTTCAAAATTTTCATCTAAACCTTGGACAATGAATTCTTGTGAATCTGTCGCTTGAGATGATTTTATTTGTATTCCTGTCCCTGCATCAGGGGGGAAAGTATACTCAATAGAGCCGTCCCATACTGTTTCTGGAGCAGTTGCGCTAACTGTGTTAGATACGTCAGGATTACTTCCAAATTTATGTATATAATCTTTTGCTTGGCCAACAATTGAATCATAACCTAAAGAACTTCCCTTTTCTGGAGTCCAATATTCGTTAGCTTCGTCCCATACGTAATTAAAATTTACAGCATGATTTCTGTTAGGGGAAGTCTCAAAACCGTTCGTTATGTTAGGGGGTGTCATTATGCGTAAAGTCCTGTGAAAGTTAAAGGTCTAAATCCTTCGTCATAATCATCTGTAATAAAGCTGCCCAAATTATTATAATGAAGCTTTTTAAAGTATTCTCTGCCTATATGATCCCTTAAAACAGCTTCGTCACCAATATTACCCGTAGAAAGTAAACCTGTAATTTGGGGCTTATAACCTGTAGCTAAAAATCCTGTATCTGTTTCTCCGTGAATAATACTAGACAATATCATCGGATTATTTCCCGCATATTCTATACTCATATTAATCTAAGTAATGTTTTGTTGCTTGTTTAAAAATTAACGCCCCCAATATTATTGAGAGGACTATAGCTATTATGACAAATAACATTTAATCTAAATTACACTTTTTTTGATTGTTTGATCTCCACTTTATTATTTTTTGATGAAAAAGAAACTGCTACACTTGTCTCATAAGAATGATTCAAAAGGAAAACAGATAAAGGGTCTAACACCTTATTTTGTATAACCCTTTTGATTTGCCTAGCACCAAACTCTTTTTTATCATTATTTTTATAAATAAAATCTACTAAAGATGGGCTGTAATTAATTTTTACGCTATCAACCTCAGAAAAACAATTCAGCTCTTTTTTGATTATTTTTTTCATACCTTCCTCTGTAAAGTCATTAAAAAATATAATTTCATCAAATCTGTTCATAAGCTCAAGGGCCATATATTTCTTTAAAGTTTTAAAGGCTTCAGCTTTGATGTCTTCGCTTGATATATTAGGCTTGAACCCTAACATTGTTTTTTGTGATAGCTGGCTAGACCCTATATTACCTGTAACAATGATAACGCAGTTGTTAAAATTAGCTTTTCTTCCTATAGAATCTGTTAACTCTCCTTCTTCTAAGATTTGCAGCAAAACCTTTTGGACTTTAGGGTGACTTTTTTCTATCTCATCAAATAAAATTAGAGTATGAGGGTTCTGACAAATTTTTTCAATAAGCAAACCCCCTCTATCGTAACCTACATAACCCGGGCTGCTACCTATCAACTTGGCGACACTGTGCTCTTCTGAAAATTCTGACATATCAAACCTAATAAAATTATCTTCAGCTATAAACATTTTGTTAGCTAAAGTTTTTGCTAAATAAGTTTTACCCACACCAGTAGACCCTAAAAATAAAAAACTTCCTATAGGTTTTTTGATATCTCTTAAACCGCTTTTATAGCGCAATAAGCATTTAGTGATTTTAGAAACCGCTTCATCTTGGCCAACAATATCTTTTTTGATCTCTTTTTCTAAATTGATATATTTGCTTTTATTCTTTTTGCTAAATTTATCTTTTGGTATTCCTGTTTTATGGCATAAAGCGTCTATAACGTGAATCATCGATAGTTTGCCTACTGTATTAGATGAATCAATTTTAGCAAGCCATTTTTCGTATTCCTGTTTAAAGTCTGAAACAGAAAGTTTTTTTAATGCTTTATTTTGTTCTTTTTTATTTTTACATGACATCTCGACTAAAATATTTACAACTTCAGCCTCTTTCTCCAAGAGGGATTTCGGTTTATGAGTCTTTTGAACCTTGCAGTGACTACAAGATAAATCTAAAAGATCGATTGCTTTATCTGGGAAATTTGTATCTTTTATGTATTTATCTGCAAGATTAATAATATTACTCAAAATTTGATCGTCGATAGAAACACCATGGTATTCAGTGAAATAATCTTTTTTATTTTTTAGTATACCTAAGGTTTCTTCGGCTGATGGAGCCTTAAGGTTTATTAAATCGAACCTTCTACTTAAAGCTTTATCTTTATGTATTTTTTTCCGATATTCTTCATATGTAGTAGATCCTATTACAATTATCTCACCATTCGATAGATAAGGCTTTAAAATATTCGCAGCATCTAGACCTCCTTCGGCATCTCCTGCTCCAATCAAAGTGTGAATTTCGTCAATATAAAGAATGATATTAGAGTTTTTGCATTCGTCAATAACACTTTCCATTTTTCTCTCGAAGTCCCCGCGATACTTAGTCCCTGAAACTAAAGAATTCAAATTTAATGAGTAAACCTCTTTGCCTGACAATAAAATATTACATGAGTTAGAGGCTATAGAGTGAGCGAGGTATTCGACTAAGGCTGTTTTACCAACACCTGAATCACCGACTATCAAAACATTATTTTTTGTTTTTCGGTTAAGGATATACTGCATTTTTTCAAAATCTTGGTCCCTTCCTTTTATCCTGTATTCTGCCTCTTGGCATTTAGATGTTAGGTTAGTGCAGCAGCGATCAAGTATGCTTTTTTTACTACTCTTATTTCTTTTTGATTCAGGTTTTTGATCTAAAGGTTCTTCTGCGAAAGTTTCATTATTAAAATATTTGGTTATTCGTTCTTCATACTCTTCGTATTCAAAGTCCATTTTTTCTACAACATTAACGTTTACACACTCTATGTTAGAAATGATGCCTATAAAAATATGATCGATAGACACCCACCCATCATCACATTCCTCAGAAAACTCTTTTGCAGTTTGAAAGATATTTACGATTTGTTTAGATGCTTTTGGATTTTTATTTTTTTTAACCTCTTCTTCTTGGGTCTGAAAAAAATCTTCAACAATCCATACTCTAAAACTTTCATAATCAAAACCTATTTCTGATAAGATCCTTATAGACTTAGACTCTTCGCAAAAGAAAAACGCAGCGATTAGATGTTCTGCGGTCACTTCTGGTTGGTTTAGTTCGCTACATATATTAGCAGCTTTTTTATAAAGCCATTTTGACCTATTTGTAAGAGAGTAATTTTTCATGAACCCTTTAAATCCTTCATTTTCATGTAAATTTTTGTATCAAACACTTTTATATCGCGTACTGTTAAAGCTTGATCCTTCATTGTTTGCCCCACGACGACAACAATATCATCTTTTTGAGGAATCTTTTGATTGTTTTTTTCTAATTTTTCTAGGCCTTCTTGCCATAAAAAGCATTTAGCTTCATTTCTTTCATCAGACAAAACAAATGATAGATATCTTTTATTATTGTTTTTAGTTCTTTTTAAAGAGGACTCTTTAACTATACCTACTGATCTAAAATTCACTTTCTCAGATTCGCCCCTTAATTCTTCTAAACCTCTAGTTAAACACTTCTTAGACAAACAATCTTTTAGCCTAGAGGAATAATTATACCCTAATAATTTTTTTTCAAAAAACCAGTTGGCGAAATCAGGGTTTGATTTGTTGTGTTTGTATATCTCAATACACGGAGACATCTTGTTTTTTATAGTTCCCTGCCTACTAGGTTTAATTAAAGGTTTTCCGTCGTCCCCTATATTTGGACCATCTACGATTTCTTTTTCCCAAATTTTTATACAGCTATAATCATATTTGGAACCAAGGTTCATAAATATTCGTTTTTCTCTGTCAGTGAGAGTATTAAATAATTGAGCTTCTAGTGCCGCTTTACTTCTTTTGCCGTCAACTAAGCTGTTTAAAGCTCCAGCTTGAATTAAACTGCTAAGGACAGCGATATTAATTTTAGCTTGCTTCGCAGCGACAAACATACTCATTAAATCTGGACACTCTTCTTTTCTAAAATCAATTATTGCTTGTAAAGTTTTTTCACTTATACCTTTTATGGAATTTAAGCCATATCTGATATTATTGTTCTCTTTACTAAAATCCATTTCACTTTTCGCTAAATCAGGAGGAAGAAGCTTTATACCCATCATAGACAAATCTTTTTGTATTTTATCTATGATGTCATAGGGGTCTTGTTCATGCTTAGAGTTTCTAAGTAAAGCAATGTGAAAATCTAAAGGGTGATTAAATTTCATATATACTGTTTTCATTGCTAGAATAGCGTAAGCAATAGAATGAGATTTATTGAAAGAATAATTCGCTGAATCTTCGGCCACCTTCCATAAAATTTTACCGGCTATTTCATCAATACCTTTTTCTTTTATTTTATCTGAGATTTTTTGCTTCCATGCGGGCATTTGATCGATCTTTTTCTTACCAACGATTCTTCTAAGTTGCTCTGCTTCATCAAGGCTAAACCCGATTTTTACAGCCATCTGCATTAGTTGTTCTTGATATAAAGGAATGCCAGCTGTATAAGATAAAATGTCGTTAAATAACGAATGCTGAGTCTGAAAATCACCAGTTTGAACATATTCAGCGAAGTCATCTTTAAACTGCAAAGCCCCGGGTCTAGCTATAGCTACTACAGCTGAAACTTCTTCTAGGTTTCTGGGCCTAACTGTTCTGCAAACATGCAAGTTTGTGTCAGCTTCAATTTGAAAAAGACCTTGAGAACAATCAAGAGCTTGAAAATGCTTGTATAAATCAGGTTTCTCTATGTCTATTGAATCTAGATCTACTCCTGCATTATCACTAGCGTCTTTAAGCACAGATAAGGTTTTAAGGCCTAAAATGTCGAATTTAACACTTAGGTCTGCAGTGGAATTCATATCGTAACACGTTATCAAGTGCCCTTCTTTAGTGCTTTGAGTGGGGCATATGTTTGTCAACTTTTCACTTGAGATAGCTATGCCTGAAGCATGGACTCCGGTGTTTTTAATTAAACCTTCTAGTTTTTGAGCTATACTAAAAACTTCAGGATTTTCTGTAGCCCACTTTTTAAAATGCTCACTTTCTTCAAAAGCTTCCGCTAGCTTTGCGACTTTACCAAAATGAGACGGTATTAAATCACTAACACCATTCATATCCTGCTCAGTATAATTCCCAACTATTTTACCGACTTCTTTGATGCATATTTTTCCGCTCAATGTCACTAGGTTTAAAATGCGACTTGTTCGTTCTGGATGCCTTTTACCAATATAATCTATAACCTCTTGCCTTCGGTCAAAAGCAATATCATTATCAACATCTGCAAGGAGACTTCCATCTAAATATGTTGATCCATTCTTTTCTATCTTTCTCGCTCTACTTTCAGAGACAAACCTCTCAAAAAATAAACCGTGTTTTACAGAGTCTACTTTTGTAACATCTAAAAGGTACAAAATTAAAGATCCTGCAGCACTACCCCTGCCTGCTCCAGTCGGGATTTCTTGCTCATGGCACCAATTTAGAATGTCCCAGTTGAGTAAGATGTAATCAATAAAACCTAGCTTTTGTAAGATTTTGTATTCTTTTTTTATTCTATCTACATAAACCTGCTTATTCTCTTTCTTGTCTAGACCCTTTTTCTTAAAATACATTAAGCAAAGATGAAGTAAAAAGGTGTCATTCGATGAAGACTTATCTATATTTAGTTTATTATACCATTTGTCTTCTATTTTGATAATAGGTAACACTACTCCTGCAGGGGCACAGTCATCGTATTTTGAAAAATTATCACTAAAGCTCATACCTCTACCTTCCATAAGAGTTGAAAAAACATCTCAGCATTCTTTTCTACGTCATATAATGAATTATGAAGCTTGTCTGGATCAAAATCAATATTGAATTCTTTTAGCATAGCAGCTTGGTTGGTTTTTACTCCTTTTTTGCGGAAACTTATAAGTTTTTGTTGCCATTGAAGCAAGCTATCGTTTACGTCTTTAGGTATATCACATTTGTAAGATTTAGCCAAGCAATTTGTGTCTAAAATTCTATCCATGTAGCTGTAGTCTGTAGCTTGCCCTGTGAGTCTTCTATGAGTGTTATGTATATATACATCGTAATTTGCTATATTATGACCTACGATCATATACTGAGGGTCGTAAAGGTACCTGTCGAATTCATTTAAAACTTCCTTGGCATTTTTTTTAAGACTGTTATATGCGTTAACATTAAACTTTGTAACTCTCGCTGCTTCATCGCTAATTTTAAAATCTGGCCAATCAATGTAGTTATCTACCTTTTTGATGATTTTTTTGTTTTGCGCTATCACGAAAGACAATTGAAAAGGTTTAGAATAATACAAGTTAAGCCCCTCTGTCTCATAATCAAAAACTATATATTTTTGATCTTTTTTGTATCTCAGTAAATTATTTGTCATTTTTGAATTCAGAGTATTCGCTATATTTTATAAAGAGTTCTGATCCTGATTTTATTAACCTGTTAGCCCTGTAGCAAAAGGTCTGACTAGGCTCGAAATATGTATAGTCTACGTTAGCGTTTTGAGAATGATTGAAAATCATACCAGAGCCCAAGACGCATACCGGCCTAGTGATGTGCCCAATATTTACGCCTCCGTTTTTATCTGCAAACTCCTCATGATCATCTTGTAGGCAGGGTATAGCAAAAAAATACTTTAAAAATGTTGCGTCTAAATCTTGCCACTTTGATTTATCCGGTATTAGGTAATAGCACTCTTCTATTAGCTCTCCCTTTTTAATATCTTGACTACAAAACACCCCGTATCCATGAGTTTTGGATTGACCTATATACGTTTTTTCAGATTTAAATAATTTGCTTTTCATGGTCGAGCCAACTTTCAAAACTAAATTCTGCACTTCCGCATGACTCCAAGTTTGGTCTGCTTAAACTATTCGTTTTAGCCCCGCGCCTTGCATCAATAATCCTGCGGACTTGATAAGCATTAAAATCTTTTCTATCTTTATAGTATATTGATTTTACCTTTTGAATAGTTGCTTCGTAATAATCAGCAGCTGCCTTCACTTTCTCTCTAAGAAGGCTATCAAACGGTAGGCCATTATCCTCTATAAACATAGTTACGCTACCGAATTGACTAAAATCAGGAATAAAATTTTCAAAAGTCAAATTGTTATAATAAACATATGAATCATAAAAAGGTATAGCTAGTAACAAATCATCAGGGCTCCAAAACTTTAAAACATCTTGTTCGCAAACTCTGCCATCCCTCTCACTAAAAGCTAAGGAATATATCTTATATAAAAGTTTTATGCCTTGGTTGTTTTTTGCGAATATGTTTATTCTGTGTGAGCTTTTTTTCTCGAAATCACTGGCCACTTGAAGCCTTAAACCGAAAACA
>CAJQGZ010000085.1 GCA_905478065.1 uncultured bacterium
CCCAGCAGAAATTTCTTTCTTAAGGCGTCCTCATATTATTAGGTCAGTAAGGGGGCAAGCAGTCGTTTTTCAGCCTTTTCAATATAATCCTGAGCTAGGCGTTTTACGAATTTATACAGATATTATATTAGCGATTAAGCAAAATGGTTTAAGCGCTGATAATCCTTTAACGAGGTATCCATCAAAGAAAAGAGGCGTTAAAGAAATGGAAAATATTTACAAAAACCATTTCCCTAATTATATGCCGATTAACGATCGGTATACTCCTCTGGATGAAAATGGTTCTATGCTTATAATATGTCATGCTCCATTTATTGAAACAATGCAGCCATTTATAGATTGGAAAGTCAAAAAAGGAATTGAAACTACTTTAGTTGATGTTAGCACTATAGGTGATGCTGATGACATAAAGGCATTTGTTGAAGAATATTATTATAATTATGGTATTAATTTTTTACTTCTTGTTGGAGATATAGATCAAATTCCATCACCTCGTTTTTCTGAGGGTGCTGGGTCTAATAGTCCTTCAGACACATATTACGGCTTCATACCAGCTGAAGATTATTATCCTGATGTATTCGTTGGGAGATTCTCCGCTGAAACTGAGGAGCACGTTAGCACTATGGTTAATCGAACTATTTCATATGAAAGGTATCCAGATACTGAGAATGGTTCTTGGTACGTAGAGGGTGCAGGTTTTGCTTCAAATGAAGGTCCAGGCGATGATGGTGAATATGATTATGAGCATATGGATATTATCAGGCAAAAACTCCTTGACTACAATTATAATGATGTTGAGCAAGTTTACGACCCTAGCGGGACAGTTGCTGAGGGTGAATTCGCTATTAATGACGGTTTATCCATTATTAATTACACTGGGCATGGCTCTAATGGTTCTTGGGGGAATGGTTGTCCAATGAATAATACAGATGTAAATAGTTTAACAAACACTGGTATGTGGCCGTGGATTTGGTCTGTTGCCTGTGTGAACGGTGAGTTTCATATTGGGACCTGTTTTGCTGAGACATGGCTTAGGGCGACAGATGTTTCTGGTAATCCCACTGGAGCAATTGCTACCTTAATGTCTACGGTTAACCAAGCTTGGAATCCTCCAATGAATGGCCAAGACGAGATGATAGATATTTTCATTGAATCCTATGAAAATAATATTAAACGTACTTTTGGTGGTTTATCCTACAATGGTTGTATGGAGATGAATGATAATTATGGAAGTGAAGGTGAGGCAGAAACTTTATACTGGACAACATTTGGAGATCCTTCTTTCGTTGTTAGGTCGAGTTCTCCTGAAGAAATTATTGCAACGCATAGTGGGGTAATAATTCTTGGAGGTTCTCAACTTAATGTCCAAACAAATAGTAATGGTTCAGTTGCTGCTTTGAGTAAAAATGGTGTGATATTAAGTGTTGCAACAGCAAACGAAGATGGCCTTTGTCAATTAAACCTTGATACACCAATTGATACGCCTGGTACTATAGATTTAGTAGTTACTTCATATAATCATGTTCCGTATGAAACTGAAATAAATATAATTGCGCCAGAAGGATCTTATATGCTGCTGAATCATTTTTCTCTCTCATCAGAAAATAGTGAAACAGTTGACTTTTTTCAGCCAGGGTTTTTATCCGTTTCCTTAGAAAATGTTGGGACTGAAAGTTCTGGCCCAGTTTATGTTTCAGTAACCCCGCAAACAAATAACGTAAATATTTTAACTGCTCCGATGTACTCTGATTCTGTTTTTGCCGGAGATTTAGTTGAAGTAGGTCCGTTTGAATTTGATGTTTTTATTAATTCACTGAACCAAGATGAAGTATTGCTTAATTTGGTCTTAGTGGATGGTATCAACTCGTGGCAGTATCCGATATCATTAAGAGTAAGCGCTCCAGCATATAATATTGTTTCTTCAGCTATTTTTGATGGTGGCAATAACGCTCTAGACCCAGGAGAAAATGTCACTATGAGAATAGTAGTTGAAAATAGTGGGAGTGCTCCGTTGAACTATCCAACTTTTGATATTTTTGAGAATGATAATCATATTATAATTGAAGAACTTAGTGCAGACAATGCTTACTATTGGGATGTTGGTTCTTCGGTTGTCTTAAATGCTGTGGTTTCAATTTCTGAGGATGCTCCTATTGGGCACACCGCAATTGCATGGGTTGATATAGGAAGTCTAAATACTAATTATGAATCCATGATTTCAATGCCACTTAACATTGGAATGTTGATGGATAATTTTGAAACGGAAGATTTTTCAAACCATGATTGGAACTTTGACGGTCAGAGTGAATGGTTCATTCAAGGTGAACAAGTGTTTGATGGTAATTATGCTGTCAGAAGTGGTTCTATTACAAATAACCAGTTCTCAGAGTTATCCGTTGAATATAATGTGTTAAATCAAGGTTATATTAAGTTTAATGCAAAAGTTTCTAGTGAGCAAGGCAGCTCTGGTACTATCTATGATTATCTGAGTTTTTATATAGATGATGAACAGTTAGTCTTCGTCGGTGGCGAGTCCGATTGGACTGAATATTCGTATTTAGTCAATCCGGGGCAACACATTTTTAAATGGGTCTATGAGAAAGACAATGCAGGATTATCTGGAGACGACTGTGCCTGGATTGACAATGTTATTTTCCCGCCTGGGTCTATACCTCCTTTAAGCATTGATTTTGGAGATTTAAATCAAGATGAAAATATTAATGTTCTTGATGTTGTTTTGACCGTTTCATCTGTTTTAGGATACGGAGTACTAAGCGAAGATCAGAAATTAGCAGCCGATATTAATATGGATGGTGTAGTAAATATTGTAGATGTTACGCTGATCATTGATATGTTGTTTGCTAATTAATTAGCATAACCTATACTATTTAATTTAAATGTCATTTAGCTAAGCTAGCTGCCTGAGTCCTCTCTTTTTTCTAATGAAATTTTTTTCCACAATTCTAGATCACCCCAAAAAAGTAATTTTCTTCATTATCATAATCACTTTTATGATGAGTTATTCTATTCTCAACCTATCATACGATTTTACCATTGAGCAGCTTTTTGCAAAAAACAAACAAGAGACCGAACAATATTTTGAATTTCAAAAAGAATTTTCAAGAGAAGATAACGTTTTTTTATTGGTTCATAAAAATGCATCGGATTTTAATCCTCAGTTTTTGGACTCTCTTGAAAATTTAGTAATTCAAATTAAAGATAGTCCTTACTTTTTAGATGCAATTTCATTAATAGACATAAAAAGTAATTTTTATGATGACGAAAAGAAAAAAGAATCCAATCAGATTTCGTCAAGATTATTAAATATGCTTTCTTCAGACTCTACGTATGGTGCAATCTGGCTAAAGTTAAAAGATAGTCACAATACTTTTGATAAACGATCAATCGTTATCAAATTTTTAAAAACAATCACCAAAAAATATGATTGGGATTGGACATTCTCAGGACTACCGATTGTTCGTAATACATATGTTGATTATATGATTCAGGATAATATAAAATTTATTCCCCCGGTTGGACTTATTTTAATAATAGCATTAGCCTTTTTATTTCGGAGGTGGGTATATGTTGTGCTCCCATTAATAACCGTATTAATAACCGCTATTTGGATTCTTGGGATTATGTCGATTAGTGGCAAGGGATTAAATGTAATGACTTACATGGTTCCAACTTTATTATTTATTATTGGGGTTAGTGATTCAATACATTTTCTTTCCAGATTCAACATTTACTTTGATAAAGGAATTGAGTTGAAAAAATCTTTGCGCCTATCAATGGATGACATGGGGATTGCTTTATTTCTAACTAGTTTGACAACAGCAATAGGGTTCTTGGCCTTGTTATATTCATCAATTGCAATAGTGCAAGAATTTGGAGTCTTTATTGCAAGTGGTGTTTTCATTGCTTATTTATTGACATTGACTTTTATCCCAAGTATGATGATGATTTTAAAGAGCAGTATAAAGAGTGCGGATAAATCAGAAGAAACTAAAAGATTTAAATTATTGAAAAAGTTTTCGACGATTGTAAAGAATAGACCAAAACAAGTTGTGGCATTTTCTTTAATGCTTACAACTTTATTTTTAGGTGGCGCCCTAAAGGTAAATACCGGTAGTTCTTTATTGTCTGATTTGCATCCTCAAAGTTCACTATACATAGATTTAAAAAATGTTGAAAATTGGTTTGGTGGTATTTTGCCAATGGAAATTATCATTTCAAAGAACGACTCTGTAGAGAAACCCATGCATGATAAAGATATAATGCGTCATGTGAAAAACCTTCAAAATAAGCTAACAAATATGTTCCCGCAATCCAATTGGATATCTATGCAGAGAGTTTTAGAAGAAGTTTTATATGAGATGAATCCAACATTAGACTTTCCGCCAGATCAAGAGACTTTAGATCAATTATATATGATTACACAAGATCAGATAGAAACATTAATTAACTTTGAAGAAAATAAGATTAGAATATCGGGTATGTTACCTGATTTGAATTCTGAAGAGCTAAAAGTTGTTGAAGACACGCTAGAAACATTTATAAAAAATAAATTTCCCAAATGGCTCTCGGTTGTTATAACGGGGACTATGCCAGTGGCTTTAAATACAAATAATTATCTAGTTTTAGATCTTTTTAGCGGTTTTGGATTGGCATTTATTTTTATAAGTATCATAATGAGCTTGTTGTTTTTATCGTTTCGTATTGGTTTGATAAGTATGCTGCCAAACTTAATACCCATAATTTTTGCGGCTGGTTATCTTGGTTTTATGGGCATACCAATAAGGCCACCAATCGCCATAACTTTTTCGATTTGCTTGGGTATTGCTGTTGATGACTCATTGCATTTCCTCTTTAGGTTTTGGCAGGAGCGTAAAAACAATTCTAATTTAGAAACAGCGATATCAAACACTATTGAAACAACGGGTCTGGCAATGCTGACTTCTACAATTGTGCTTGTATCAGGATTCTTAGTTATAACTGTATCTAATTTTATACCGACTTCTCAATTTGGAGTTATATCTGCGATTACTTTAACTGTTGCTTTTATTACTGATGTAACTCTTTTGCCTTCACTATTATATTTGTTCCCTATCAAATCATCGAAAAAAAATAACAATGATTAGGTGGCTCAAAGGGCTATATCATCCCGAAGCTTTTCATGGGGTACGGTCGCGTTCGCCATATTTTGAAGGTTGGTATCATAAAATTGTTTCAAAAGATAAAAGGTCCATTGTTATTATACCTGGCATGTACAGGAGTGGAGTCGTTAAAAACGAGTTTTCTTTTATTATGATTTTTGAAGGTGCTACTGGGCATGTGCATTTTGAGAGGTTTCCCCTTTCTGAATTTTCATCAGAAATTGATAAATATGATACTAGGATTGGGAAAAACCACTTCTTTGAAAATGGAATTGACTTAAATATTAAAACCTCGAATTTCTCATTAAAGGGCTCTATCAATTTTGAAAATCAAAATCCTTGGCCTGTAACATTCACAGAACCTGGTTGTATGGGTTGGTATAATTATTTGCCAATTATGGAGTGTTATCATGGAATACTTAGTATGCATCATTCATTATCTGGTAGTCTTTCTTTAAATAATCAGCAAGTAGATTTTAATGATGGCATTGGTTATACAGAAAAAGATTGGGGAAAAAATTTCCCTCAGAGTTGGGTTTGGGTACAAGCGAATCATTTTAGAAAAAATAAAATAAGTTTATCTGCTTCTATAGCTAGAATACCATTACTTGGAACACAATTTGCGGGTTTTATTATTGGCCTGTTAATTGAAGATAAGTTTTATCGATTTACTACATATCATTCTTCAAAGATTAAAAACTTATCATTAGAAGAGGATAAAATAGAATGGGTAGTAAAGCAGAAAGAATTAACTCTTAAAATTTTTATATCACTTGGGAAAAAAACTGGTCTTCTTTTTGCTCC
Source organism: uncultured bacterium (assembly GCA_905478065.1). GTDB lineage: Bacteria > Fidelibacterota > Marinisomatia > Marinisomatales > UBA1611 > TMED80. The sequence continues at coordinate 5,964 of CAJQGZ010000085.1, forward strand.
TGATTCAGAAGACATGATTGAAAAAGTTGAAGAGCATTTAGATTCAAAAGTTAGGTTTGTATTAGAAAAAAATAGTAAAATTATTTTTGAAGATGACTCCGATTTTGCAGCAAGTGAAGTGGTTGGCGATATTGAAGCTTTGCTTAAATTGGCTAACGATAACTAGATTGTAAATATATGAATAAAACAGTAATAATTTTTGTCGTAGTAATTTTAGGATTAATTTGCTTCAACATGGTTTGGGGTTTGTCAAACTCAATGCTAGAGACACCTAAATATAAATTAATTAAAAAATCTGGATCTTTTGAAATAAGGCAGTATGACCCGGTGGTAATTGCGAAAACGCAAGTACAATCAGCTTATAAAGAAGCTACTTCAACGGGTTTTCGAAGAATCGCAAATTACATTTTTGGCGGGAATGACAAAAATGTTGAAATTGCAATGACTGCCCCAGTAATAACAGATAGCCCAGAAGATGCGAATGGTTCTTATGAGGTTCTATTCATTATGCCTAGTGCTTATGATACAAATAAGTTGCCAAAGCCAAATAGTCCGAATGTCGAAATTCTCGAAAGAGAATTGGGTCGGGTAGCTTCGATATCTTTCGGAGGCTGGGCAACGAGTGCAAAAATAAAAACTTACCAGCAAAAGCTTAGCAAGTGGATATATAATCAACAGTTGCAAACTCTAGGGAACTTTAAGGTTGCTCAGTATAATTCCCCTTGGGCTTTACCGCCATTTAGACATAATGAAATTTTGATTAAGATTGTTCAATGATTAGAGAACTTTTGAAAGTTGTTGAAGGTGTTGAAACATCTGATGGCGCTGGAGTAAAGCTGAGAAGAATCATTGGTGGTCCCGAGTTAAATATGTTTGACCCTTTTTTACTTTTTGATGAATTTGGAAGTGACAACCCAGATGATTACATGGCCGGATTCCCCGCTCACCCGCACCGCGGATTTGAAACAGTTACCTATATGTTAAATGGTAAATTTAAACATAAAGATTCTTCTGGGAACGAAGGTATCCTAACTGATGGTTCAGTGCAGTGGATGACTGCAGGAAGAGGGGTTATACATAGCGAAATGCCTGAAAAAACAGATGGTTTAGCAAGAGGGTTTCAATTATGGTTAAATCTTCCAAAAAATTTAAAAATGATAGATCCAGCATATAATGATATTCATCCTGACGATATCCCTTGTGTATTGATTAAGCAAGGTGAAGTAAAAGTAATCTCAGGTATTTTTAATGGTGTTGAGGGTCCTGGTCGGCCTCATACTGGAATGTTTTACTTCGATATAAAACTTAATGCAGGGGGCTTTATCGAGTTTCCGGTAGATGACCTTTGGAATACCTTTATTTATGTTTATTCTGGCAGTGCAAATATTGAAAATAGAAGAGTTTATAAAGGTCAGTTAGGTCTTTTTAAAGACAGTGGAATGATTAAATTTAGCGCCGAAGATTCATCGAATTTACGATGTGTTGTTATCGGCGGTGAGCCTCTCAATGAGCCGGTGGCAAGAGGGGGTCCATTTGTCATGAATACTAAGGCTGAAATAATGAAAGCATTTAGTGATTATCAAGAAGGAGTATTAACAAAATAATATGAATAAAATTTATAGATACAGTTATTTGACCTTAGTTACTGCTTCGTTTTTTGTGCTGCCTAATTGTTCTGGTAAAAAGAAACTGGATGATAGCTATAAGAAACCTATTAATACTCTATCTGAAAACTCTATAAGCTTAGCTTCTGGACAATACGAATTTGCCAAAACTTCTAGTGAAGTGCTCTGGGAATGTATGTGGCTAGGAGGAGCAAAGCACAATGGCAGTGTTCAGCTTATTGAGGGAGCTTTGGATATTTCCAAGGGCGGTCAAATAAGCGGTGCTTTTGTTGTTAGTTTAGATTCTATTAAGTGTTTTGATTTAAAAAATAAAGGTACAAATCAAAAACTTATCAGTCACCTTAAAAGTGATGATTTTTTTGATGTTGAAAACTATCCAAAAGCGACTATTCAATTATTAAATGCTGAGCCTACAGGCGGTAATAATTTTAGATTTGAGGGCGACCTTATGATAAAGGGGAAAACTCACCCAATAGTATTTAATGGTCAAGTAATAGATCATCAAGCTTATTATGAAGCTAGTTTAGATCTGGCTTTTGATAGATCAAAATATGATGTCAGATACCGATCTGCTAGCCTATTTTCTGACCTCGGGGATAGAATAATCGCAGATGATGTCAAATTAAGTATAAATGTGAATCTCAATAGATTAGAAAGATAAAAGGTGATTAATACCAAAATTAAAATAATCATCAATATCGTGGGCTTTTATATTGGGTGGTGGGGTTGTATTCTTGGGTCTTCGAACGGGTATCCATACATAGGTCCGATTTTAATGCTTGTCTTTATAATTATTCATGGAAAATATTTTATTGGTAATGCAAAAGAATTACAATTAATAGTCATAATGGGTTTAGTTGGTACTCTCGTTGACAGCTGTCTTTTCTTTTCACAATCTTTTGTATATGCGGGAGCTTATTCAGAAAATCTATTTATTGCGCCTTTATGGATTACGGCAATGTGGGCAGGTTTTGCCGCTACGGTTAACCATTCAATGACTTTTTTTAAAGGTAAATGGATCCTTATGATTGTCGCTGGTGCAATATTTGGGCCAGCAGCCTACTACACAGGCGAAGGCTTTGGCGCCATAACATTTCAATTGTCTCCTTTGTTATCAACTTTAATTATTGGTGCTGTTTGGGCTGTTGCTATGCCATTGGTATTTTTTATAAATGAGAAGCTAGGATTAGGTGGTTAATATTTTGAAAAAGTACACACTCACACTGGTTCTTTCTCTTTTAATTTATTCTAATTGTGAGGGTTTTATGAGCGATAATAAGAAATTTGGAGAATTAGAGACAGTTGACTATGTTGACTTAAAAAGATTTATGGGAGATTGGTATGTAATTGCAAATATACCTACTTTCATTGAAAAAGGAGCTGTAAATGCTATTGAGTCGTACAGGCTTGACTCTAAAGGTAGGGTTCAAACTACTTTTACTTTCAGAAAAGACTCTCTAACTGGTCCTCAAAAAAAGTATAATCCAACAGGCTTCATTTACAATAAAGAAACAAACTCTGAATGGAGAATGCAGTTCCTATGGCCATTTAAATCACCTTTTTTGATTATTGACCTCGATGAAAAATACAATTACACTGTTATAGGTGTACCGAATAGAAAGTATGTTTGGATAATGGCGAGAAACCATGTTCTAGATGATAAGGTTTATAATGAAATAATTTCTAAACTTGAAAAAGTTGGTTATGACATCACCCAAATTCAAAAAATTGAGCAGAATTGGGACTAGTCTTTTCTATGCCTAAAGTTTAGTCCATTTAATGAAATTAGCAATAATAGGTTCTGGTATCTCTGGATTGACAGCTGGCCATTTGTTAAATAGAAAACATGACATATCTATTTTTGAAGCAAATGATTACATCGGTGGACACACACATACGCATAATTTAAAGGTTAGAAATAAAGACTATTTAATTGACACTGGGTTTATCGTATATAATGAAAGAACATATCCTAGTTTTATAAATTTATTAGACAAATTGGGTGTCGAACGACAGCTTTCTACGATGGGCTTTAGCGTGAAGTCTACTAGCGAAGATTATGAATATTCAGGTGAGTCAATAAATAGCCTGTTTGCGAAAAGATCAAATATTTTTCGTTTAAGCTTTTTAAAGATGCTCTATGAAATGTATAAATTTGGTAAGGAAGCAGATTCAAGTGGTTTAGGCTTAAATGCTTCGACCACTCTAGGTGAATATTTAAAAGAAAAAAAGTATTCAAAAGAGTTTATTCATTATTTTATTACGCCAATGGGTGCGGCAATCTGGTCAACACCAGCAAACAAAGTACTAGACATGCCTGCATATTTTTTCATTAAATTTTTTTACAACCATGGCATGCTCGAAATATCTAATCGGCCTAATTGGTGGGTTATAAAAAATGGCTCTTCTCAGTACATAAGTAAAATCATTAAAGGCTTTGAAGAAAAAATTTATTTATCATCACCAATCAAAAAGGTTGTAAGAACAGGTGATGGCATTGAATTATTTTTAGTTAAAAATGATAAAAAATTAAACTTTGACGCTGTTATTTTTGCTACGCATAGTGACCAAGCTCTTAGTCTATTAGAGTCTCCATCTGATTTAGAAGAGGAAATACTTAAATCATTTCCTTATCAAAAAAATGAAGTTCTTTTGCATACAGATGCTACGGTTTTACCTAAGAGAAAATTAGCTTGGGCCAGTTGGAACTATCAGCTTGATGCTGATCCAAGTGCACCAGTAATTTTAACGTATAATATGAATATTCTACAATCAATTCAAAGTGATCAAACTTTTTGCGTGACTCTAAATGACCATGATTCAGTCGATCAAAGTAAAGTAATCAAGAAGTTAAGCTATGATCACCCCTTGTTTACGGTGGACGCTGTAGCAGCGCAAAAAAGGAAACATGAAATTAGCGGTATAAATAATACTTACTATTGCGGGGCATATTGGAGAAATGGTTTTCATGAAGACGGTGTAGTTAGTGCGTTGGATGTTTGTGAACAGTTCGGGGAAATATTGTGAATTTATCAACCGAACATTTTCTATATACGGGTATTGTTAAGCATCGTAGATATACCCCATTCAATAGAGAGTTTTCTTATCCTATTTTTATGCTTTATCTTGATATAAATGATTTAAATAATGTAATGGAAAAATCAATTTTGTGGAATGTTAATAAAGCAGCAATGGTTTCATTTAATAGGAGTGATTATCATAATGCAAAGACAAAATCTCTTGACCAGGCTGTCCGAGATACAGTTCAAAAAAAAGTTGGAGACAGACCTACCGGTAAAATCAGAATGCTGGCCCACCTCCGATATTTTGGTTATTGTTTTAATCCTGTAACTTTTTATTATTGTTTCAATCTCGAAGATAATAAGGTTGATTTTATTTTAGCGGAGGTTACAAATACACCGTGGGGAGAGAGGCACTCATACGTCTTAAGTGCTTCAAAAGATTCAAAGGAAAAAATCAAATCAACAATGAAGAAAGAACTTCATGTATCGCCTTTTTGGGACATGGACCATCTGTATGACTGGAGTTTTAGCAGTCCGACAGAAAAGCTAGGTGTTTATATGAAAAATTTTAAAGAAGGGGAAAAAGTTTTTGATGCTACGCTTAATTTGAAGAGACTTATTTTAAGTAAGAAGAGTTTATTGGTTACGATTTTTAAATTTCCATTTATGACAATAAAAGTCGTCTTTTGGATACATCTTCAAGCTTTTTTTTTATGGCTTCGTGGCGCAACTTTCTTTATCCATCCAAGCAAAACTAACAACTAATTTATAGAGAGATTTTAAATGGCGAAAAAATTTTCAATTGAACAAGCTGCGTCTAGTACAACAATAAAAAGTAAGCCGAGTATTTTGGCGAAAATTTTTAAAAATTTAATATTATCACAATTTAGAAAAATTAATCATGGATGTATTATTTTAAACGAAGGTAATAAAAAAATTATATTTGGTGACCAAGGGTCATCTTTAAAAGCAGAGGTAAATATTTATTCAGATGAATTTTACATTTTGGCTGGTAGCGGCGGGGACCTTGGAATTGCAGAGGCTTATGCTGCGGGTTACTGGGACGCAGATGATATGGTAAAACTAATTCAAATTGTAATTAAAAATCAGGAAGTACAAAAAAGCTTAGAAGGGGGCCTAGCAAAATTAATTAGTCCAATTAATAGGTATATCCATAGGTCTCGTAGAAATACAGTTTCAGGTAGTAAAGAAAATATTGTAGCGCATTATGATTTAAGCAATGAGTTTTTTCAGACATGGTTAGATAAAAGCATGACTTACTCATGTGCTATTTTTGAACCAGAAGATTTATCCTTATTTGATGCTTCAAAAGAAAAGTTAGATCGTATTTGCCGCAAATTAGATATCCAAGCTGAAGATCATGTTGTTGAAATAGGAACCGGTTGGGGTAGCTTTGCTGTACATGCTGCGAAACAATATGGTTGTCGAGTAACAACAACTACGATTTCCAACGAGCAGCACGCTTATGTTTCTAATTTAATTGAAAAGGAAGGTCTGAGAGATAAGATAACATTGCTAAAAAATGATTACAGAGAGATTAAAGGACAATATGATAAACTTGTTTCTATTGAAATGATTGAGGCAGTTGGTTATAATTTTATACAGCAATTTTTTCAAACATGTTCAGATTTGCTTAAGCCCAATGGCTTGATGGCAATACAAGGGATTACTTATCACGAGCAGGGATTTGATAATCATCTTAATTCTGTTGATTTTATCAAAAAATATATTTTCCCGGGTTCAAATCTTATTTCAGTTAATCATGTTCTATCAGTTATTAAAGATTTTACTGATCTTTCTTTAGTTCATTTAGAGGATATAACAAAATATTATGCTGAGACTTTAAAATTATGGAGGGAAAAATATAAAAAGGAAATGAGCAAAATAAAAAAAATGGGATATAGTGATGAGTTTTTGAGAATGTGGGATTACTATTTTATTTATTGTGAGGCTGGGTTTAGGGAAAGATTTATTGGTGATGTTCAGCTTGTTATGGCGAAACCAAAAAACAAAAATATTCAAATAAACTATTAAAAAAACTATGATAAAAAATTTAATTGATTTAGCAGAGAAAGGCATTTTACCAGACTTTTTAATTCGTAGCGGAATTAGAAGAATGCAAAAAGAAAGAATTTTATGGTCGAAGTCTAAGACTGTTTCGGAGGTTGAAAAGCATCATCAGAATTGGGTTGATGAGATGAAAAAAAGCTCAATTGCTTATGTTCCTGAGAAAGCAAATTCGCAGCATTATGAAGTGCCTCCAGCTTTTTTTGAAAATGCTCTTGGGGTCCACCTTAAGTACAGTTCTGGTTATTGGCCAGAGGGTATTAGTACGCTTGATGATTCTGAGTTGGCGATGTTAGAGTTAAGCGCTGAACGTGCAGAAATTTCAAATGGGGATCAAATTCTTGAATTGGGTTGTGGTTGGGGTTCTTTGACTATGTATATGGCAAAAAAATATCCTGACAGCTCAATTACGGCTGTTAGCAATTCTAAAGATCAAAGAAAATTCATAGAGACGCATTGTAAAGAGAGATCTATAAATAATGTAAAAGTAATTACAAAAGACATGAATGACTTCACAATTGAAAAAAAATTTGATAGAATTGTTTCAATTGAGATGTTTGAGCACATGAGAAATTATGAGCAATTGCTAGATAAAGTTGCTAGCTGGTTAAAACCAGGTGGAAAACTATTCATTCATATTTTTACACATAAAACTTTAGTATATCCCTTCACTGAAGACGGTGAGGGTGATTGGATGGGGAGGAATTTTTTCAGCGGCGGCATTATGCCATCGCATCAGCTTCTATTATATTTTCAAAATAAATTGAATATTGAGGAGAGCTGGCGTTTTAATGGCTCACATTATGAGAAGACATCACTTGCCTGGCTTAAAAAAATGGATAGTAATAAAAAAGAAATTATGAGCATTTTTGAAAATACTTATGGAGCAGGAGATGCTAAAATATGGTTTCAAAGATGGAGAATTTTCTTTATGGCTTGCGAAGTCTTATTTGGTTATGATGGTGGCAAAGAATGGGGCGTTTCACATTACAGGTTTGTAAAATCTGGCAAATAGCTTGTATAATTAAATATGACGATTATAATATTATTTATTTTACATTGGTATTCTTCGCTGTTTTTTCAAACAGTGTTCTTGCACCGTTATGCTTCCCATCAAATGTTTACTATGTCAAAAACATGGGAGCGAATATTTTTTTTCTGTACGTTTTTAACGCAAGGTTCCTCTTTTCTTAATCCTAGAGCTTATGCAATACTCCATAGGCTTCACCATAAATATAGTGACACAAAAAATGATCCGCATTCCCCTATATTTTCAAAAAATATTATAAAACTAAATCTTAATACCATAAAGCACTATGAGTCCGTAAGACTCAATAAAAAAGACTATTCAAAATATGACACTGATGTTCCGAGGTGGCCATCTTTAGAAAAAATATCTGACCACTGGATAACAAGATTATCTTTTGTAGTTTTTTACAGTCTAATCTATTTAAAGTTTACCACTGCAAATTGGCAGTATGCTCTGCTACCTATTCATTTTATCATGGGGCCTCTTCATGGTTCTATAGTCAATTGGTGTGGGCACCGATACGGGTATACAAATGATAAAAAAACAAAAGACAATTCAAAAAATACACTACCTGTCGATTTTTTAATGATGGGTGAACTTTTTCAAAATAATCACCACAGTAATCCATCTAAAATGAAATTTTCGCGACGATGGTTTGAGTTAGATCCCGGATACATTGCTGCGAAGATACTTTCAAAAATAAATATACTAAGAATAAAAAACGCTTAAAACGCTCAAAAGTTCTTGACATTTACCATTTAGGCTAAATAATATATGTCATGGCAAATAACGTTCAAAGTATTGAAAACAACATAACGGTTGAAAAGTATGGTAGTCATGTTAAGATTAGCATGGGAGCTACATACTGTATCATTTCTTGTTCAATTCATAAGATATCTGAATTCGTCAAAGTTGTAGATAACATGTTCTTAGACGGATGGGATGCTACTTCTGGAATTACATCAGAAGACGGTATGGTGTTTCAATCGATGACAAAAATGTCAATAAATAATAACCAATCAAACAGTAATTAAGGAGTTTTGTTATGACAATATTACAAGCTGTCGCTGCTGGGTTAGAAAACACAGAAAAGCGCAAAGAGCCAAAGAAAAAAGCAGATAGGTATTTTCTAGACGGAAAAGTTGCCGACAGAGAGTTAAAAGCTTGCAACCTATGTAAAATCGTATGGCAAAAGCACGTTTTCAATGGTAAAACAACAATCAAGTATTATGATGAAGTTCCAAGATATGGAAAATCTCAGCAAATATGCCCAAGTTGTAGTCAATAATTGAATATTTTAATAGTAAATGGATCTGGG
>CAJQGZ010000086.1 GCA_905478065.1 uncultured bacterium
CAATTCATACTTTAAGTTTAATTCTTTTATTGAATATCTACATTTCTTGCACCCCTCCGAGCTCACTATATAGAATGGAGGGATCTACTGCATTGATAAAAAAAATAAATAAACTAATTGTGGACTCAGGAGTTGATCTAAATATGAGTATCCAAGTCGTTTCGCTTAGCGATGATAAAACGCTCTATAATTATAATAGTCAAAAACTTTTGATGCCTGCTAGTACGAATAAATTGTACACCTGTGCAGCGTCATTGTATTATTTAGGTAAGGACTACCGTTTCACAACACAAGTTTTGGCAAGAAAAAATAATCTTATTTTGAGAGGTGGCGCTGATCCAGATTTAAAAATAGAGCAACTAGATTCGCTTTCTATTGAAGTCTCAAAAAAATATAAAAACATCGACACCCTTTTCGTTGATGATTCTTTTTTAGATAGCTTAAACTATGGGGAAGGTTGGATGTGGGATGAAGGTCCATGGTGGTACGCAGCTCCGATTAGCGCATTATCCATAAATGACAACTGCGTTAATTTTTATATAGAACCTGGACCATTAGGCCAAAATGCAGTAGTAAATTATTTTCCTAAAACATCTTATATAAATGTTTTAAATGAATCTTTGACCGTTAACGACACTCTCGATTTTAAAAAAATCAGAATTGATCGAAATTGGGTGAATTCAAAAAATGATTTTAATATATATGGTGAAATCATGGATACGGCTAGAATTGATACATTCTATAGAAATATTAATAACCCAAGTATTTTTGTTGGGACAATTTTCAAAGAGCTTCTAAAAAAGAACGGATCTACGGTAAAGCATCTATCAGTAATTTCTAAAAATTCTGATGGCTATTTTGATTTAATTGAACATCATTCAGATTCATTACTTGTATCAGCAAAAAATCTAATGAACGAGAGCGATAATTTAACAGCAGAACTTTTTATTAAATCAATAGGCGCTTTAGATACATTACCAGGTACATGGAAAACAGGCTTAGACAGTGTTAAATCTTTTTTAGCAAGAGAAGTGTTAATAGATACCTCTAATATTAGATTAGCGGATGGTTCAGGAGTCTCTCGCTATAACCTAACTAGTTCAGCTCAATTAATAGAGTTGCTAAAATGGATGTATAAAAGTGACTATAAAGATGATTTCATTTATACCTTACCTGGAGGAGGCTGGCCAAAAAGTACTTTAGAAAAAAGGCTAACATCTGAAGCCGGGTTAGTTCGAGCGAAAACGGGAGGACTTTCTGGCGCTCGAAACCTAGCTGGATATATCACCTCTCAAAAATATGGAGATGTAGCGTTTTCTATTTTAATGAATGGCTATATAGGTTCATCCTCAAAATACACCCGACTGCAAAACCAAATCGTAAAGGCAGTTATATATGATTAAGCCTAAAGCTCTACATAAAAATTCAACGATAGGAATTATTAGTCCTTCCTTTTGGCTTGATGAAGAAACTTTACTTTCAACATCAAAATATTTTTCAGAGCTTGGCTATAAAATCGTATTTGGAAAAAGTAATAAGTTAAAATGGGGACCTTTTGCAGGTACACCGCAAGAAAGAGCCGATGACATTCATACTATGTTTGAAGATTCTAAAATAGATGCTATCATGTGTGCTAGAGGTGGATATGGTGCAAATAGAGTTCTCCCTCTTCTCGATTATAAAATCATAGCCGAGAATCCTAAAATTTTCATTGGATATAGCGATATAACGGCATTTTTAACCTCCATAACTCAAAAAACTAATTTAGTAACATTTCACGGCCCAATGTTAACAACCTATAAAGAGTCATGGATTGAGTATAATTATGGTTTGATGCAGCGGGTATTATTTGGTGAAAAATTTATTAAACTATTTAGCCCAAATGATCTTGAGCCAAGGATATTAAAAGAAGGAAAAGCAATAGGACCTTTATGGGGCGGAAATATGTGCCTACTAACGAATAGATTAGGTTCAGTTGAAGAATTAAATACAAATGGATCTATATTATTTCTTGAGGATATTGATGAGTATTTATATTCTTTTGAAAGAATGCTGGTACAAATGCGTAATGCCAGAATGTTTGACAATATTAAAGGCTTAATTTTTGGCGAACTAAAAGATATGAAAGATCAAGAAATAAAATTTGGGAGAAATACAGACCAAATTATTTTAGATATTTGTGGCGATTTAAATATTCCAATTATATCTAACTTCCCTTGTGGCCATGGTAAATTTCAATCGACGCTTCCTATATCAGTGACTACTGAAATAGATACTGCAAACAAAGAAGCAATGGTTACTATAATTGATAACGCAGTTGAGATATAGTTTTTATGCTTAATTACATTTGGTTCGGTCTTATTTTTATTTCTGTTGTCGTGGGTACAATAACTGGTAGAATAGATTTAGTAACAGAGGCTGCTATTTCAATGTCAAAAACCGCAGTAGAAATTGCTATCGGATTAATCGGGATCATGGCTCTATGGTTGGGCATAATGAAAATAGCTGAAGAGTCTGGACTTATAAAAATCATTGCGAAAATTATTAAACCAATAACGATCAGACTATTTCCAGATGTTCCTGTCAATCACCCAGCAATGGGATCAATCGTTTTAAATATGGCAGCTAATATGCTAGGACTGGGCAACGCTGCCACGCCGCTTGGCTTAAAAGCGATGAAAGAGCTCCAAGAGCTGAACGAACAAAAAGATACTGCAACTGATGCTATGTGCACATTTTTAGCCATTAATACTTCAAGTGTTCAAATAATATTACCGGCAACGGTAGTTGGCCTGATGGGCGCGTCTTCAAGTGAAATTTTTATTACAACTATTTTTGCAACAAGCATGTCAACGATTGCTGCTATTTTTTCTGTAAAGTTTTTATCCAAGATGGACAGATTTAAGATAAGACAGGAAACTAAATAATGACCGAAAGCCTTATCTTTATTACAAATCAAATGTCTAAGTATATCATACCTTTTTTGCTTGTTGGCATTCCTTTCTACGGATTAATAGTCAAAAAAGTAAAGGTTTATGAATCGTTCGTTGAAGGAGCAAAAGATGGTTTCGATATTGCCCTTAGAATTATTCCCTATCTCGTCGCGATTCTTGTTGCGGTTGGAATGTTTAGAGCTTCAGGAGCAATGGAATTATTTATATCCCTTATTTCACCAATTTTAAATGTTATAGGCTTCCCAGCGGAAAATGTCCCACTAGCAATGATGAGACCACTTTCTGGAAGCGGGTCGTTAGGACTCTTTACAGATTTAGTAAATGAATATGGAACAGACTCAATCTATACAAAGATTGGTGCGACAATGTTTGGGTCTACTGAAACAACATTCTATGTGTTAGCTGTCTATTTTGGATCCGTAGGAATTAGAAAATCAAGGCATGCTTTGATTGCCGGATTAATTGCAGATACGGTAGGAGTAATTGCCGCAGTTTATATTTGTAAACTTATCTTTATCGCTTGACTGAATATAAAAAAAACCTAGGAATTAAAGAGTCTACTTCGATTGTTATCAGTCGAATTATTGGTTCAGGTATTTTTAGAACGCCGGCCCCTATCATGGCTCTCGTCGGCTGTACTTCTTTGTTTGGACTCGTATGGGTTCTAGGTGGCGTAATTACTATTTTTGGTGCCGTGGTTTATGCAGAACTAACGGCAATGATTCCAAAATCCGGAGGGCCCTACGTTTTTTTGAAGGAAGCTTATGGACCCTATCTAGCATTCTTACGAGGGTGGGCAATGTTTTTTGTTTCAGAGACCGCTTCCATTGTTGCTGTCGCTCTTGTTTTTACAGAATTTATTAATGCAATTTATCAAATTCTAACAGGTACCCCTTTTGGGATATTTCCGACGTTTTTATTATCCCTTTTTACAATATGGTTATTAACCACAATCAATCTATTTGGTGTAAAATTAAGTGGCAAATTTCAAATAGTCTTTGGCGTAACTAAGGTTGCTGCAGTTGGTGCAATAATTGGAATCACATTAACTGGATTTAGTACTGGAAATGTTGCTCACTTTACAGATTCATTTTGGCCAGAAGATTTTGGCTGGTCGACAATATTAGCCATTGGTGCAGCGCTTCGATATTCTTTTTTTGCTTTTAGTGGCTGGGAGGGAGCAACCTACATGGCAGAAGAGGTAAAAAACCCCGGAAAGACGCTTCCCCTTTCACTGTTCCTTGGTATTAGTGGAATTATGGTTCTATACATAGGAGCGAATGTTGGATATCTATATCAATTAGATGTCGAAACAATAAAACAGAATAAATGGGTTGCAACAAAAGCAGTCGAGGTTGTCTTGGGCGCTACTGGTGGAATACTTATTTCTATAGCAGTTGCAATTAACGCCTTCGGTAACATTAGTACTCAAATTTTATGCAAAGGTAGATCATGGCACGCCATGGCGAGGGATGGCCTCTTTTTTGATAGCTTTAAAAAACTTCACCCCGTCTATGCTACACCAAATAACGCTTTAATTGGCCAAGGAATATGGGCAACCGTTTTACTTACAGGTGCAATATTATCAAATTATTTTCAATCTGGAAGTACTGGAAATAATATGTATGAGACGGTTATAGATTTTTTCTCCGCTACAAGCACAATCTTTAATATTCTTACATTTGGATCTATATATGTTTTGAGAAAAAAGTTTCCAGATAGAGCTAGACCCTATAAAGCATTCCTTTATCCAGCAAGCATGATTATAGTATTAGTGCTTTATAGCTCTTTTTTAATACTAACTTTAATTACCGCACCAATACCCTCTTTACTAGGCATTAGTTTGACCGCAACTGGGACGGTGTACTATGTTAAGAAAATAAAAAAGTAATTTTTAATTTTATTGAATTAAAAAAGAGTCTGCGTAAAATTTATTGTTTTTAACTTTACCTTCAACGTTTACAATTCTAACAACGTTACAAAAACCATCCTTAGCATGTGAATCAATTTGGGCATCAATATCAACATTTACTACTTTAACAACATCTTTACCTATTTTAAGTGATACGCCACAGGATCTGTCTCCTGATTCAAAATTGCACATACCACATGAAGCAAATGCTTTACCATTAATTTTACCACTTGATGGAATCATCTCTATAAATGCTTTGGATGTCTTCCTTTTATCAGCGGCACAGGAACCACAACCAGCACTTAGTTGATTGAATACAAAGATACTAAATAACGCGATTGAAAAGATAAGTTTAGTTTTCATTTGTTAACTCCTTTTATTTGAATTTAGAAATTGTTTAACCATCTCTAAATTTCTGCTTCTACTAGATACTATACAGTTTAGAACTACGATACTTAACATGACAGCATATTTGTAATGTTCGAAATGAGTGCCAAAACCTGCAGATAATGAGACCAGTTCGAAAAGAATAACTGAAAGAATAAAATAATTGATATGGTTAAGCATGATAAAACTCCTCTATTTTGAAATTACGAGAATATTATTTGAGAATGATGAGCTGTAAGATAAAAGTGATGCTGATGGTGGCCCAGAAACCACATTCCCATTCGCATTAAAACCACCTCCGTGTCCAGAACTACACATCGCTAAGCCTTGACTGTTAAAGTCATTAACAGAATAGGAGGAGTGGGTACACCTTCTTGACAACACTCTAAAATTATTTTCTGATATCCGAACCAATAACAGACCTCTAGAGTCAATTTCATTAGGACCTAAGATAGATGTTCCACCAATGACTTCTAGGTTTCGATGTGGGTCTTGTGAGATATCCACTGATAATTGAATATCATTATCACCATCATTGTCAGTATTTTGATCATAAGCTGTATTATCTTCACAACTTTGCAGAAAGCTTAGTGCTGAAACGCTAACACAGGCACATGCTGCAAAACTAGATTTTTTGATAAAGTTTCTTCGATTCATGTTTTTAATATAATTTTAAGTAGTACAAGATATCAAATACTATAACTGGAAATCGCCTAAAACGCTTGTTTTATTTCTTGAGCCATAACATCTTTTTGAACAATACTTTACATCTTCCCAATTCAATTTCCATTTTTTTCTCCAATTGAACGGCCTTTTACAAACTTTACAAACTTTCGATAGCTTTTTCATAAATACTTTTGAAATAAAAACGTTCAGATTTAGTTCCAGCTGTACGTTTTGTACAAAACTTTACGAAGAAAAATAGGCAAAATTAATATTGGAGTAACAAAAAACATTACGATCCTGTTTTTCCCGAGAAAGTATATTTCATCTATTATTTTTATGTCATCGCCAATTTCTACAACTTTGTGAACATGCTCCCAAAGTGTGAGGCCAAATGGTAGACTGGTACCAATATCTTTAAAGGAAAATGAAGTCTTATCATGCTTGTTATTTCCATGAGATACTATGAAATCTTTCCATCCAAAAAACCAAAATTTCATATGAGCAACAGCACCATCATAGGTACCATCCCACCTTATTACTTTTACAGGTTGTAAAGCGATAAGATATTTTAGAAATTTGATATCTTTAAATGTTTCATTTGCTTTTTTTAATGATACATCTCTTATAAATACTTCTTGTCTATACCTCATTCTGAGTCCCTAATTAATTGTTAAACCATTTAGTAACGTTGGATTTTCTAATATTCTATCAATAAATAATAAGTCCCCTGATATAAATCGATATTTTTTCAATGATGCTAGTTCTACCCATTGAAGATCATCATGAACATTATTTTTTATTGAACCAGAAAATTTATTTATTTCAAAAAATGAAATTTCGTAGCATGTGTTCTTAAATTTGTGCAAGTATTTCATTATTTTTTGATTAACAATTGCCTCAATATTAAGTTCTTCGCTCAGTTCTCTTTTTACAGCACTCACGCTCGATTCATTTAATTCTATTTTCCCTCCTGGGAATTCCCACATACCTGCTCCAGTATCACCTTCTGCCCTTAAACCAATAAGTATTTTATTATTTTTTACAATTACGCCAGAAGCAACGGGAACAAAGAGAAATTTCATATTAAAAGTTTTTAAAAAGGGGCGTTTCCCAAAACTGTGAAATTATTTTTTTTATTTGTTTTTTCATTTTAAAAAAACCTTTATCGGAATATTTCCAAAAAGAAGTATCCCAATCATGATAATAATAAGATATGTTCAAATTGAACCGATCTGATAATTTTGGAATAATTTTTTCATATTTGCCAACTGTAGGAGCGATGATTTCGATCTCATCAAGGCTGTATGTTTTTACCCATTTTTCTATTAATTCCGCATTTTCCCATGTAAAGGTAGACACATTATGACTAATCTCATTTTTACAATATTCTATAGCATTTTTAAGAGTTTTATTAGAAAAAGACTCCACTTGTTCGCTCTGTCCAAATTTATTGTACGACTGAGACTGAATAATAATAGGACAATTTTTGTCTACATTCACGAGTGAAAGATCCTCCTCAATAATCAAATACCCCTTATTTTTCGATTTACTTGGATTGCTTTTTGTCACAACGTATGTGGGTTCATAATATTTATAGCCAGCGACATCGTCGTTGGACAACATTAGTTTATTAGAAAATGAAAAGCGGTTATTTGTAAAACGATTTATATTGTCCATGGTGGCTATATATTTTTTGCCCTTTGTTTGCAAGCCTGCCACCCATCTCCATGAAAGCGTGTTCGAAGCAGAATCTGCATCTATTAAATTTTGATAAAAGAACTCTGCTCCAAGTTGCCATGGAAGTTTCAAATGAAAAATCCATAAACTTGCAAACCACATCCTTGTATGATTATGCAAATATCCAAATTTTAATAATTGATTTACCCATGTATCAAAACATTCAAGTCCAGTATTTCCAGAAATGGCATTTTTGTAATCTACATTATCCGATTTAAATGGATATAGTTGTTTTAAATCATCTAAATAATCATACCATACTTGCGGCCTATGTTCTAGCCAACCTTTCCAATAAGTACGCCAGCATATTTCATCAATGAATTTTTCAACTTGTCCATAAGAAAACTGATTCGAAATTCTCTTAACGATATCTTTTTCATTCAATATTCTTCTACCTATCGCAGGAGAAAGACCGCTAACACAATTTTCTTCGTAGGTTCCAAAGTCAAAGTTTCTTTTGCTCTTGTAATTAGGAAGCTTTTCGTTGACAAAATTTTCTAGTAAAAGTTTAGATCCATGATGGTCAATTATACTTTCATAATATTTTTCATTAAGATTCATAATCTACTCTGAGTGGTACTTTTTTGTAGTAAATAATAACTGTTGGCCTACTTTTTGTTAATGTTCTTATTCATATAATCATTTATGATAAAAGCTTCAAGAATGTGGGTTATGAACCAAAAAAAAGCTAACAAGGGAACAAAGATTCTAAAATCTAATTTAACAAAAGAGACACCAAACCATGTTAGAAAAACCATGCCTAATGTTTTTGAAACGAAACCAATAGCCGAGAACCCGACACCATACATATTTCCTCTAGATTTAGTTATATAAATTCCAAACAGAAGATGAATAAGGTTAAGAATGATTGGAGATAGTACTCCAAGTAAAAAATATGTCATTGGCGATCTTTGCTCATAAATAGTATTATTTCCGCTACTGAAGGTATTATAAAAAGACCTCAAACCAATCATGATATTTATATATTATTAAAAAAATTGTTGGCGATTATGGGGAGTAGTGCTGAACAAATTTCGATTCACTCAGCACTACTTGAAAGATGTTAAAAATTTACTTAATTAATGACATTTTTTTAACTACTGTACTATTATTTGAAGTAATTGAATACAAATAAACTCCACCAGCAACAGAAGCTCCGTTTGCATTTTTACCATTCCAGTCAATACTGTATGTTCCTTGGCTTAGATTACCAGACATTAGGTTTTTTATTAATCGACCATTCAAATCATAAATATTTAATGAAATATTTGATAGCTCAAATACATCAAATGATATTGATGTGGTGGGGTTAAATGGATTCGGATAATTTTGATTGAGCGCAAATACCTTCGGCTGAATTCTACTATTCTCTGCAACCGTTAATAAAGCTGTTGGAGTACTTGGTAATTCTACGGAGTAACCACTTGGCGTGGTCAAAATAAGTGAAAACGTAGAATCATTTGCAGATGGGGATAAAAAGCCTGATGCAAAAACAATACCTGTTCCACCGCCGAGATTAGTTAATGGAGCCGCAAATGAGGCAACTGAAACATTAGAGCCACTAGCTGTTACATCAATTGTGTAATCACCCACTGGGACCTGAACATATCCAGCATATTCACTGTAACCAAGGTTTTCTACTAACATATTACCATTAGCATATATATCTACAGCTGGGGCATCAGTAGCACCGTGAAAGACCTTTAGAGCAAAATGATTAGAATCAACAGCAACGACTTCTAGGGATGATGCAAATAAATTAAAAGGAGTCTGAGAATTACCGATAATTCCTGATGCGGTCACCACATAATTAGCATCTGTTTCTAGTGTGAATGGAAATCTTGCGATTACTGTATCATTTGCTGGAGCAATACCAACAACTGTGGTTGTTGGGAGTTCAATTAGTGCAGTAGTAGCTCTGTAAGGAATATCACCAAGTGCTTCGCTTTCATCAACGTAGATGTCAACCACGGGATAAGGTGAATTATGTATAATCTGTACATTTGCTACTTGATTTACCTCAAGTATACCTCTCGTCTCATCGTTGGGCACATACTTTCCTGATCTTGAAGTAACTGGAGAAGTTTCAATTACATTGAAATCTAATTCAGAAGAAACTGATTTAGGCTTATTAGCTGCTAAATTAACATTTGGCAATAAAGCTACGGATGATAATGAAATTTCATAACCATGATCGACATCAACTGACTTACTAATATATATATCGTAAACCGCTTTACTTTTAAATGACAATTTACCTTCATACACCAGCTCAGTATTGTTGAGTATCGATATAATTGATTCATTTCGGACAGAAATTGGTTTTGGTTTTGATTCAGATGATTTGAGTTCTTCTAGTACTAACTCGCCATCTATCAAAACATTGTATCCAGATTCTTGAATTGTATTTATAATTCTTACATCTACACTACTTGAAAGTGCATATGAAATAAAAATTAAAATGTATAATAACGTATTTTTCATTAGTTTTTTCTTTTTTGTTCTATATTAAACGTTCATAACGCTCAAATTTAAATCAAGAAAACCTTCCAACCCAAATCTTTTTATATTTCTTTACTTAAGATAAGACCTTTTTAAAAGCTTACTTTATTTCAAAGAATACATATTCGGTAATCATAGCATAAATTTTTATCAATTTTGCCATTTGGTTTAATTCCTGTTTTATTCAATTTCTGAGTATTACAAGGACAGAACGCTATTAGTCAAAACTATACTCATTAATTAAATTATTTCTTAACATGAGTTAATAACTTTTGCAAAAACACTCGATTAAATTGTTAATTCAGTTATAGAGTGATCATATCCTCTGAAGAGATGTATGTAATACCTGATTTATGATTAGTCATCATGAAGAAATCAGTAACTAGAATGTTTTTATAGGAAGGAGTAAAAAGCTTAATTGTCAATTGAAACAGGCAGTTCTAATAATTTGAATAACTGATTATCGGTATTTATATCCACTTTAGCCCCAAAAGGAATAGATATATTTTTTGATCCATGACCTGATGGGAAATCATATATTACAGGAACTTTTAATTCTGAGAAATACTGTCTAAAAACTTCTTCCATATTGAAATCTGTTGGTTTGTCTGGCTCTTCGGTTTTTCTACGGGAAAACCTGCCAATTATTAGTCCATTAATCTGGTCAAACTTGCCAGCTAGTTTTAGCTCTTGAAGATATCTATCAACTCTATAAGGAGACTCTCCTACGTCTTCAATAAATAGAATCGAGTTAGCGGTTCTGACTTCATACTTTGAACCCATGACCGAACAAATCAACGATAAGTTGCCCCCAACTAAAACCCCAGATGCCACGCCCGGTACTAGAACCTTAACACTTAAAGAGTCTCCATATATATTAAAGGGTATTTCATATGCATTACTTTGCCCCATCAAAAGAGACCAAAAATAAAATTCAGAAATTGGCTCAAGGCCATTTTTACTACCTAAGCCATACATTGGATTTGGCGTGTGAAATGTAATCAAATTTGACAAATTATTTAATGCAATATGAAGTGCCGTTATATCACTGAAACCAATAAATATTTTTGGATTATCACTTATAATTTCGAAATCAAGCAGTGGTAAAATTCGTGTAGCTCCATATCCTCCAGTTCCAGGAAATATTGCTTTCACACTTTTTTCTTGAAAATAATGCATCAATTCGTCAGCTCTTGCTTCATCTTTTCCGGCAAGGTAACCCCAATTTCGGAAAAGAGAATCAGATTGGACTGTGTGAAATCCTCTTTCTTCTAATCTTTTTTTTGCTAATGACATTCTAGCAGAGTCTAAAAATCCTGATGGTGCACAAAATGCGATTGTATCTCCAATTTCTAAAAATTTCGGTTTTATTTTTGTGGAGGCTGGTTCAAAACCGCAAGAAAAAATAGTTATGACTATAAAAAAACCCAATAAAATTTCAATTTTAAACTTGGCTATTAAAAACACTGTTTTTAGCCAGAAGTAATTTTATAAAACATTACACCATCATACTTGGACCCTTCTTTAGGGTTTAAGTATTCAATCAGGTTTTCTTTTACTGTCTTTTTCTGATTTGAAGAAGCATGAATTAAATATTCATTATTAATGACAAACCCTTCATGTGCAATTAGTATTCCATTTTTCATATAAGATTTTTTTATAAATGCGACACCGCAAACATCTGGTAATTTTGATATTACGGCTTGGTTAATAAGTGCCGTTGGGATAAAGGAAAATTTGTTTTTTGAAGTCCAATTTAAATCCAAAAATTCGGACCCATTATTTTTTTTATTTAATGTCAACTCTACCTCTTGAAGATCTTTTAAAGGGATTATATTTTTGGTGATATTTACCGTATAAGGATTATTTGTAATCCGATCAGAGGTGTAGTGCCAACGCATGGAATAATCAGGTGATTTAATACCATTTGCATTTATTTTATAATGAATGTCGACCATCTTTTTCTTTGTCCCTACCCATGTTTTGCTTGTACTCATTGCTATCGAAGTAAGCACGTGTATTGTGCAATCAGTAGTGTCAATTCTTAATATGGGGTCTATATCCGGTTCCTTTTCTTCACCTGATTTAAAGATACCATAAGGCGTACCCAACCTCCAAAAATTTATTGCTTTTAAACGCTCATCAAAATCTGGAAACTTGTCAAAAAATTTCGGTAGAATTTGGTCATATTGTTTTTGATTTATCTGCCACGGTTTCGCCAATGTAGCTATCCATTGATATTGATTACCAGATCTACATGAGAATAAAATTAAAAAAAAGATAATAAATCGCAAAGACTAACCAATTTTAAAGTTTAAAGATGAAGCGTTCGGTTGATGTAGTTTAGCTAAAACCGAGTCATCTTTTTTTAATTTACCCACGCCAGCAGGAGTACCTGAAAATATTACATCTCCAGCTTTAAGAGGAATAGATTCTGAAAGGATAGATATTAATTCATAAATATTCCAAATCATTTTATTACAACCAGATTCTTGCTTCTTTTCTCCATTCACACTTAGACTAATTCTAATTTTATCAGGATCTAAGGATTTAGAAATTGGAATTATATTAGAAAGAACGGCCGAACCATTAAAAACTTTTCCTGAAAACCAAGGTTTACCAGAATCCTTAGCGACTTTTTGTATATCTCTTTTTGTAATATCAACTCCCACACCATAACCAAAAATTATATTTTTTGCCTCCGAAGCTTTTATTTGAAAAGCATTTTTTGAAATAAACACTACTAATTCAACTTCATAATGAAGGCTAAGAGTATCAATAGGATATTTTAATGTTTCTCCATCTTTTAAAATTATATCGGAAGTTTTTTGAAAGAAAAATGGAGGATCTCTATCAGGATTACTTCCCATTTCAATAGCATGATCTCGATAATTTCTTCCCACACAATAAACATTCCTCAAAGGAAAGTTTAAATCCTCCTCAAAAACAGGACACTCCATCACTGGAGATTTTTCTATAATCCACTTACTCATTTAAACACAAAACAAAACAAATCGCATAATATTATCATAGTCTTGATTCTCAAAAACTATGCGCTTTGGACTTAGCATCATTGCTCCGGGGTATTGGGCAGCTTTATAAGCATCTACATGTTTCATATATTTTAATTCTAATTTAAATTTCTTAGGGTGGGCCCAGATACATGATTTTAAATCAAGACTTAATGCTTTTTCTGCTTTCTTTTTTATCTTTAATCTTGAAAGCTCTGGCTGAATACTTATTGTAGAATTTCCAATACCTTGCACTGCACTATGTGTCATTGTTAAAGGACTAATTTCTTTAACCTCTTTACAAATACCAAAGTCTCCAGAAACGAATACTAAGGGCACATGATATTTCGAGGCGACGGTGCCATGCAATAATAATTCTGATGCAGGCTTTTCATTAAGTATTATTTCATCAATCTTAGCACTTGACATAGTATGAGCTAATGGATTGCTCGAACTACCAGCTCTAGAATGATAACCAACCATCATTAAGGCATCAAATTTATTATTAAGCCCTTGAACCATTGAATAGGGATGACCACTCCAACCTCTAATTATTTTTACATTTTCTGGCAAGTAAGAGGGTATAATATTCCTAGCCGAATAGTGGGCATCTTTTACATAGATTTCTTTTGCACCAGATAAAGTAGCACCTTCACAAGCTGCGGCAACTTCTTTTGACATCTGCTCTTGAAAATAGGCGTATTGAGGTTTATTGTGGTCAACTTCATCCCAATGAGAAACACCAGTAACACCTTCCATGTCCGCACTGATATATACTTTCATTAAATACCTATTAGTTTAAGCACTTAAAGATAACCTTTATAGAAAAAAGGTAAAAGAGACTAAAAGCTCAAAATCAAATGAAACAAAAATATATTAATTCAAAACCTATTTAATTAGAAAAGTCATTTGAAAGAGATTCTATCATTTCCTGGCTTAGCTCGACTGAGTGAGTATAGCTATTATAATCAATATTAATTGATATCGCATTAGAATCACTTGCAAATTTATTTTTCTGTGCAGACGTAAAAGGAAACCTAATATAGTGCACAGAACTTATATTATCCTCTTTTTCTCTTCCTTCCTCGAATACAGCAGCAACTTTTTCACCATTAAACTCAAAATAAACATTTACGCCCTCTGTCAGCCCTATAAAGCTATCTAGAACTGGTCTTATTTTCTCAGGATCGGTTATTTCTATGAAGAGAGTAGCACTCAATTCATTCCCTTTTGGAATTAATGGATTATAAACATCAATCTCTTCTTCAATTTGACTGTCATGTACCATCCTCTCAGCTCTCATCATTTCTTGAATTTGAAATTTCATTGTCTTCATATTCTCAAAAGTCATGAGAATATTTGGACCAAGCTTAAATCTTCTATTCTTTTTATAGCTAATTAATTCTTGTCTATAATTATCTCTTTGTTTTTCATAATCAATAATATTTAATAAATCAGATTTATCAATCATAGTGTTCATACTTATTTATCCTTTATTTTTTTCAAAGCCATATGCTTTATGAAGCTCCATAATTGGATGACTTGGTTTAATTTTTTTATCACTCGCCTGTTTTATCTGATGGCTTGCAAGCGAACAATCAGAGCACGCGACATCACTATCTTTTATACTCAAATCATTAACACACCTGTCAGCAACTTTCATAGACTCTTCAAAAAACTCTGATTTCATTCCCCAGCCGCCATCCATACCGCTACACTGATTAATGAGATTAACCTTTGTATCTGGAACAATACGCAAAAGATCTCTGCTTTTGTATCCAATTTTTTGTGCCTTCAGATGACAACTGACATGATAATTAACTGTTCCAATGCTATTTTTAAAATCCGTTTTGATTTTATCTTTTTTCTTCAACATTACAAGGTATTCAGATATATCATAAGTATTCTCAGATATTTCTTTTACCTTATTATTATAATCAAGGTAATCAGGATACTCGCTCTTTAAAGTAAGACTACATGTAGGGGGACCTGTTACAACAATTTTATATCCTTTTGATACCCATTTATATAGTTCTTCTACATTTGGATTTGCTTGGGATTTGAAACTATCAAAATCTCCTGGGCTAAGGTGAGGCGCTCCACAACATTGCTGCTTCGGGTAAACGCATTCAACATTATTGTGCTCTAAAATTTCAACAGCACTTATACCTAAATCAACATCATTTGAATTTGTGTAGCAAGTACCAAAGATAACTACTTTATCTACAGGACTATTAATATTTGATTTATGACTTCTAAACCATTTTTCAAATGTCAATGTTGAGAGTTTTGGTAGTTTTCTATCTCTGTGAATACCAATAATTTTGTCTAATACCCAGCGAAAAATTTTTATATCATTTGTAAAATTAATAATTGGCCCAAAATAAGAACCCATTTTCCCTAATAGATCAGTTTTTGTGAGGAAAATATCATTCAATTTCAGACCTCTGTCTTTTGTTCTTATTGCCTGAGCTCTCGTCATGAGCTTCGGAAAATCAAGTTCAAATTCATGCTCTTTACCTGGAGTATAAGGACAAATAGGGTCGCACAACTTACATTGGTAACATAGATCAACGACTTCCCATTTTTGATCCTGACTTAAGTCCGTGACTTCTCCTCTGAACTCCACTTCTATACTTGCCTCACTAGCATGCTCACCTTCAGGCAAATCTAGAAATTCACGATCTAAAATTTCTTTTTCTACTCTCCCTTTTGATTCTGCAATCTCTCGTTTTTCATCGCCTATTCCATCAACAGAATTAAAAAGGGAAGGAAAAGATGGACAGAGATTAAAGCATAGCCTACAACCTATACAGACATCATAAACTCTATTAAGCTCGCTATCTAAGGAAGATTTATCCCAGTAAGTCGGATCATTAATGTCATATACCGCATTTTTCGTATCAGAGTGGTTTAGCATAATATTTGTATCTTTTTAAAGAAAAATTGCATCAATGAGAATTTTACAACCCATTGATGCATATTTTTTTACAGTGAGTCTAAGGTTTCTTGAAATTTACCTGCATGCGATTTTTCAGCACGAGCTAAAGTTTCAAACCATTCAGCAATATCGTCAAAACCTTCTTCCCTAGCTGTAGCAGCAAAACCAGGATACATTTCTGTATACTCATATGTTTCTCCTGCGACTGCAGCTTTAAGGTTGTCCTCAGTCTCCCCGATGCTCAAGCCAGTAGCTGGATCACCAGCACCGCCTTTTTCTAAAAATTCAAGATGACCAAAAGCATGTCCTGTTTCACCATCTGCAGTATTTTTAAATACCCCTGCAGCTTCTGGAAGACCTTCAATATCAGCCGCTCTAGCAAAATATAGATATCTTCTATTCGCTTGCGATTCTCCAGCAAACGCAGATTTTAGATTCTCATGTGTTTTAGTTCCGTCTAAGCTCATTCGTAACTCCTTTTATTTAGTGTGTTTTTTACATTTTCCAAGTATGAAAAATTTTACTTCGTTAGGTTCAAAATCATAATCATCCATTATTTTTTTCCTGTCAAAATTCGATTGTATATCCGTATCAATTAAGGCACCGCATTTAACACATTTTAAATGATGATGGTCTTCAATATTTCCATCATATCTAACTTGATTATCATCATGAATTGATTTGATTTTACCCGTATTTTCTAAAATCTTGAGATTTCTGTATACTGTTCCTAAACTTATATTTTCTACTTTCTTTTTTGCTTCACAAAATACCCATTCAGCATTTGGATGCGTTTTAGATGAGCGAACAATATCTTTAATAAGTTCTCTTTGGTAGCTATATCTCATATATAAAATTAAATAGGAATGATTACTATTTACAAAACTTATTTCATTTTTTTATAAATGATTTTTAATCTAATGTGGGTAAATTGAAATAATAATTTTAATACAAAAAGGGGAAAAAAATGATTGAAGTAAATGAAAAAGCACCTGATTTCACACTTAAGAATACAAGTAAAGAAGATGTATCTTTAGCTGACTATAATGGTGCTGTGGTTTTAGCATTTTATCCTGGAGCTTTTACAGGAGTATGTGATACTGAGATGTGTACATTTCAGGAGGACCTAAAGTCTTTTAATGACCTAGATGCAACCGTCCTAGGTATTAGTGTTGATTCACCATGGGCAAATGGTAGCTTTGCAAGCAAGTACAACCTTGAATTTGATTTGTTATCAGACTTTGATAGATCTGTTATTAAGTCTTATGACGTGGTTTTTGAAGGCCTTGGCGGTATCGAAGGCTATACTTGTGCTAATAGAGCAGTCTTCATTATTAAGAATGGAACAATAATGTATAAATGGATTGCACCTAGCCCAGGAGAAGAACCAAACTACGAAGAAGTAAAAAGTAAGTTAAAAGAACTTTAATATTTTTTTAATTTGTTAGTGTAATGAATTTTTACACACTTACTTATCTAAAAAGGCTCCAACTGGAGCCTTTTTTATTTTTTCAGTATCGCCCTCAAAACTACACTGCCAAGTACAAGTGTTCCACCAAAAAAAGACCAAGGACCCAATGTCTCGCCTAAAATTAGAAAAACTAATATTGGATTTAATATCGGTTCTATAACAGGGAAAATAATTGCATCCAAGGCAGTAACATGCTTAATCGCTGTCGTGTAAAAAATGTAAGGTATCCCTAATTGAAAAATGCCAAGAATAAGTATGAGCAGAAGAGGCTCAAAATCAAATTTAGTATCTGTAATTATAATCGGTAACCCAATAAGGAAAGTAAAAATATTGCCCAATAAAATAGAGTCTGAAGGAGAGTCGTTTTTTTGTTTTCTTAGTAATAGCGTTAAACCCGCAAAACACATCCCCGACAAAATAGCCAAAATATTTCCCAAGAATCCTTCGGATGAAAGCTCATCAAAAAAAAAGAGTGCCAAGCCAGAAAGCATTATAGCAATGGTTGCCCAGTCTATGAATTTTGATTTTTCACCTAACACCATATATCCAAAAAGAGCAACATAAACTGGAGCTGTATATTGTAATAATATTGCATTTCCAGCTGTCGTAAGTTTATTTGCCATAACGAAAAAAGTCACAACTAAAGTATAAAAGCAAGCAGCTACAATTTTATCCTTAGTGATAATTAATATACTTTTCCTTGAATATGTAAATATAACTAGAGCAGCAATCCCACCTCTCATCCCGGATATGGCAAGGGGATGCCAGGGTATACTTTTAATAAGTAGACCTCCAAGCGACCACAAAGCACCTGCAAGTAATAAGAGCGCTATAGCTTTTTGTCTTTTCAATTTGGAATCAATTAAGAGCAATAAAAAACCCCAAATTTATGGGGCTTTTTATTAATAATATTAAATATCTACTAAACGCTAAAAGCCCTTAATAGTACCTGATTTTTTATAAAGTTGAAAAACAAGATGCCAGCCAACGATGACCATCACCATTGGTAATACCCATGAAAACTCTGCAGGTATACCTAGAGCAGTAGGTGCAGTAACATGATGCTGATTATGCATAGTCCAAACAAGAGGTACTGACATATACGTATTATGCTTAGACCTTAACCCAGCTAAAGCTAGCAGGCTAGCATCAGGCGCATCACCGTTTTTTATTGCAGTTATAATTTTTTGCTGAGCAGGCCAAATTCTGAACCAAACATTAAACGCCATAATCGTTCCAAACATAGCACCTAGATGAATGTTAACTGCTCTATATTCAAAACCACCCAATGTTTGCATTGCATAAACATAAGCAGTAATAAGAATAAAACTCACAACTGTAACTCCTCTTACATTTGATGCTAGAGGACTTTTGTAAAGAGCATCGTATAGGAAAACAGCTGCAAAGGTAAATAATAAAAGAAAATGGATGGCCATATTTGCTGATTCACCAGTTACATCATTTGAAGTAAAATCCGTTGGCATCATACCTCCAGCCCAATAGATTACGTAGAGCAATACTATTCCCGTACCCCATGTCCAAGCCGCACCCATTCGAAACCAATACAAAGTTCTCGGCATTAATTCAGGAACAACCTTCTTTTTTGTATCCGCGTCCATCGTTGGGGCAAAAGCTGTGTTGACAAAATTAAAAAAATACAGCAGCCCAATCCACATTATACCTGCGACTACATGTAACCATTTAAAAATAGGATGAATTAATTCCATTTTTTTCCTCTTTCTGTTTATCTAAAAAATTAATTTAAAATTTATATTCAATCTTTACAAAACTATCCTTCTCGCAAATTATAAGCCGTACTAACACGATCTATCGCGACCATAAATGAAGCAATACGCATCGGAACCTTTTTGCTTTCTCTTATTGAATAAACTTCATTAAATGCACTTACCATTTTTTGTTCAAGCTTTTCATTGATTTCTTTTTCTGGCCATTTAAACTGTTGCAAGTTTTGTACCCATTCAAAATAAGATACAGTAACACCACCAGCATTTGTTAAAATATCTGGAATAATTGCAATTTTCTTTTCCCATAATTTATCAGCAGCTTCTCCAGTTACTGGTCCATTAGCTGCTTCAATTATAATTTTACAGTTCAATGAATCTACATTTTTATCAGTGATTGCACTACCCAGAGCGGCTGGAATTAAAAAATCACATTCTAATGCTAACAATTGTTCATTTGTAATCTTTTTCCCTTGTTGGTATCCATCGATTGTTCTGTTCTTATAGTTGTAATCAAATAAAGCATCTAAATCAAATCCTTCAGGATCATATAGTCCACCGCTGATATCACTAACGCCTATAATCTTGCAACCGTATTCATGTAAAAATTTTGCAGCGTAAGAACCAACATTACCGAAACCTTGAATAACTACTTTAGCTCCTTTTAAATTTATATTCCATTTTTCAGCTGCTTCGCGAGTAATGATTGCAGTACCTCTGCCAGTTGCAGCCTCTCGCCCCTCTGAACCACCAAGTTCTAATGGTTTGCCAGTGACAATTCCAGGCGTATAACCATGAGTTTGACTATACTCATCCATGAACCAACTCATTACTTGTGCATTAGTATTGACATCAGGAGCAGGAATATCAATATTCACACCAATAATAGGATCTATTGCACGGAAAAATTTTCTTGAAATTCTTTCAAGCTCTGTTTTGCTGTAGCGACTTGGGTCTATCTCAATCCCCCCTTTTCCACCACCATAAGGAATATCGACCAGAGAGGTTTTCCAAGTCATTAATGTTGCCAACGATCTAACTTCTTCAATATCTACATGCTGGTGATACCTTATTCCGCCTTTAAATGGACCTCTAGTATTATTATGTTGAACCCTGTAGCCTACAACACTATCAATCTCACCATTGTCTTTTCTGAAGGGTATCTCAACTTTTAACTCTCTATCTGGGATTTCCAGTGCTCTAGCGATATTTGACTTAAGACCTAATTTCTCTACTGCGCTCTTATAAGCTGCATCAGTTGGGTTTGTACTTGATGACATAATATGATTCCTTATCTATTTTTAAACTTAATTATATAAATACTATTAAACTCATACTTTGGTAATTATTTAACAATTAAAATAGGCACATCACACGCGTTCATTACTGATAAAGGAATGCTACCTTTGAAATACCTTTTTATCGGACTCATGCTTGATGCTTTCATTACAATTATTTTATTTTTATCAGCTTTTTTAATAATTTGCTCTGCGACGACTCCTTCTTTTTCTTCAATCGCGTATTGAACACCAGACCTTCTTATTAATTTGACAACTTTATTATAATTGTATGATTTTATTTGATTTGAACTTTTATTCTCCAATACTGTTAAAATTTCAATTTCAATTTTGAGCGCTAGAGCGACTCGAATTGCATATTTTGCTACTTTCATCATCCCACTTGCTTCATTTAAGGGCAACAAAATTTTATCAAATTTTTGATCATCATAATTATTTACAACAAAAATAGAGCTATTTATGTATTGTAATAAATCGTGAGACATATTTCTTTTTCTACTTTTCCCTAGAATAGTAACATCATACTTACCAACCTGAACCTCATCTCTAAGTTCAGCAACGATATCACCGTTCCTCAAGATTAGATTCACATTTTCACAAACTGTACCTGGCAAGTATACAAGTTTTCTATCTTCTCCATCATCAATTAACCTACTTCTAGGGAAGCCTATCTCTATTTGTTTAGCATCAATCAATTTATTATCAGAAAGATAATTAAACGCCCACTCAAGTACGTCCACACCAGGTGGGTCAAAATCCCAAGATTCCATTTGGTCATGTGCAAGCTCAACAAGATGAGAACTAAATTCACTAATTTTTTCGCCGACATCAATAATTGTAGTCTTAGCATGAAAAGCCTGGGCAACTTTCATGCCCAGCCGAAGAGTTGGCGTTGAAAAATCTTTACTTCCAATGGCAATTAATATTTTCATATATCCACCTTATTATTCTACTAAGTAAACAGTGGCCAGTAGATATTTACATAAGCTATTAATAGCAATATTGATATCACCCCAACCCTAAAACCAATTTTTATAAAATCCTTTGCTCTAATCATACCACTTGAATAAACAATCGTACAAGCAGGTGCGGCAACCGCAGTGAAATAACTAAAAGCAGACGACATTGCTGTCAATAATCCTATATTTAATATTTCAGGAACCAAATTCAAATTTATGGGTCCAAGAACTGCTACGGTTGCAGAGCTTGATAGAACATTTGACATACTTGTAGTAACTACTATAATAACAAACTCCCTAAAAAATGGGATTGTTTCCATAAAAGTTCCCAAAAAATAAACTAACTGATCGGCAAGCCACATTGCTCCACCTGTTTTGCTGATACTCGTACCAAGCGAGATCGTTGCGCCAAAAAGAAT
Source organism: uncultured bacterium (assembly GCA_905478065.1). Lineage (GTDB taxonomy): Bacteria > Fidelibacterota > Marinisomatia > Marinisomatales > UBA1611 > TMED80. The sequence goes on from CAJQGZ010000086.1 coordinate 22,000, forward strand.
GATTACGCCCCAATGTGTATGTTTATTTAAATCGCTCCACTTTACAAATCCGCCTAACAAATAGAGGAAAACACCCGTGAGAGCTATGGTTCCAAGCCCAAATTTTTCACTAAAAAACACCCAACCTGATAATATAAGAATAAAAATCAATACGGTTAATGTATTACGTCCGGTAATAGCTCTAGATCTGGCAACTTTTATTACTAATTTTCTTACGCTACTATCAAGAATTCTATGCTCGGGTTTAAATGTTTTCATAATGATCCAACTAACTATTGGGATTTGTATAAAAATAAAGGGGTATACTCTCAACATCCATTCAAAATACGAAATAGAGATACCTGCTTGATTTAAGTAATTAATCATAATCACATTTCTTCCACCTCCAGAAGGAGTTCCAACGGAACCAATTAAGCATCCATAAGCAATAGAAAAAAGAATGACGGCCGATAAATTTTTTACTTTAGAGGGATTAGCTGAAGTAAATCGAATAAGTGTCATTCCGATTGGTAACATAATTGCTGCTACCGTATGCTCGCCAATAAAAGAAGATAGCACTGCAGAAATAGATAAAAACCCTAAAGCAATGCCAGCAGTTTTATTTCCAGTAAATTTAAGAATACCCAAAGCTATGCGTGAATCCCAACCTTGTTTAATTATTACAACTGCAAGCATAAGTGAGCCCATTATAAAAAAGACAGCATCGCTCATAAATGACTTTGATATACCATCAACCGTATCAACTCCTCCATAAATTTGCGCAATGAGTATAAAAATTGCCACAGCTGGTAATGGTATTGGCTCTTTAATTATCAATATCAAAGATACAATTAATATTATTATTGAAATCTTAGCTTTAATCTGAAGATCGTGGGGCGTTGGAAGAGATAATAATAATACCCCCAAACCTAATGCATAAAGGAACCACTTTTTTTGGGTAGCCCAAAATAGAAAATTGCTTAAGGATATATTGGAAAACCCTAACAAACTAGTTCTTTGAAGTTTTTTTAAATGTTTTTAAATAATGATTAATTTTCAATTTTAGTATTAATATTTTCTAAAAAAATATTTTACGCTTATTACGGATAACAAATATATTCGAACTGTTAAATACTTAACAATAAATAATAATATGACAAAAATCCCGCTATTCCCTTTAAATATGATCGTTTTACCGTTTGAGAAAGTGCCACTTCATATTTTTGAAGACAGATATAAAAAAATGATTTCTAATTCGATTGCGAACAACAGTCCTTTTGGAATTGTCTCAAACAATAAAGGATCTGTTGATACCATAGGTTGTACTTTAAACGTAACCAAAGTAATTAAACATTATGAAACTGGTGAATATGATTTAATAGCCACTGGAAAAAAATGTTTTCAAATACTAGATAAAATAAAAAAAGATAATCTTTGGATTGGTAATATTGAATATCTGCAAAACCCTGTGACTGAACAGGGGAGTTTATTAAAGTCCGTTCAAAACAAATATCTTGAGTTGCTTATAAAGATTGGCAAAGAAAAAGACTTTGAGCTTTATATGGATAAAGAAATTTCTTTTCAATTTTTAGCAGGGATATCCCTTCCGATTGATATAAAAAGAAATATTCTTCTATTAGAAAACGAAATGAAACGTTTATTTTATGTACACGATTTGTTTGATAAAGTACTGTCCCAAGACATCCAAAACAGTGAAAATAATCTGCCTGAAGCTTAATTAGCGCTCATCTAATTTTTCTATTCTTCTTTGGTGTCTTCCACCTTCAAAATCTATAGACAACCAAACTTTTATTATCTTATACATTTCTTTCTCCGTCATAAATCTTGCGCCCAATGATAATATATTTGCATCATTATGTTGCCGGGAAAGTTTAATTATATCATCTGGACCATTATAAAAAACTGCAGCCCTTACGCCTTTTACCCTGTTTGCAGCCATTGCCTCACCTTGCCCTGAACCACCTAGAATGATTCCTTTACTATTCTTATCTTTCGAGACTGCCAAAGCACATGGAAAAATAAAATCAGGATAATCATCGAGCGCATCATACTCATAAGCACCATGATCAATTACTTTGTGATTCATTTTAGAAAGATATATTTTGATTTTATCTTTTAGATCTAATCCAGCATGATCAGTCGCCAGATGAATAATCATAATAAACTACCTAAGGATTTATTAATTTTTTCAATTACTTTATCACAAGTAAAACCAAATTTTTCCGCTAGATCCGCCGCAGGAGCAGAACTTCCAAATTGATTGATCCCTATTGAAAGTCCATACCTACCAATATATTTTTCCCAACCCTGTGTGACACCTGCTTCAATTGAGACTTTCAAACTTCCTCTTTTGGGAATCAATTTTTCCTTATACTCGTTAGGTTGCATATCAAATAATTCCCAACAAGGCATACTTACTACTCGTATTTTTTTATCATTCAATTTATTTGCAACTTCTATAGCTAGGCTTACTTCTGAACCAGAAGCAAGGATAACTATTTCAGGACTACCTGAACAATCAAGTAAAGTATAAGCGCCCTTGGTCACATTGTCATCGACTTGATTTTGACTCCCCTCAATAATAGGAACGCCTTGTCTGGTTAATATCAGTGCAGAAGGCATCGAGTCATTCTTCAATGCTAGTTTCATACAAGATGCAGTTTCTTTTGCATCTGCCGGTCTATATACACAAAAATCTGGGATAGCTCTGAGACTCATAATCTGCTCAACTGGTTGATGCGTTGGCCCGTCCTCTCCAACATAAAATGAGTCGTGAGTGAATTCATGAATCACTCTTATTTTTTGGATCGCAGCTAATCTAAGTGCCGGACGCTCGTAATCAGCAAATACCAAAAATGTGCCCCCAAATGGTATCAACCCGCCATGCAGAGCCATGCCATTCATCATAGCTGCCATAGGAAACTCTCTTACTCCAAACGGAATGTTCCTTCCAGATTGATTTAACTTAGTAAAATCACCGAATTTTTCAGCAAAATTGCCTGTATAATTAGAAGGCTCTAAATCAGCAGACCCTCCCACAAGTTGAGGGAAATCATCAGCAATAGAATCTAATACTGCTCCAAAAGCTTTTCTCGTTGCAAGCACTTCCCCAGCACTGAAATCTGGAGTATCGAACTCTGAAATAATTTTCTCAGATATCGTACTAGCAATAATATTTTTTAGTTCAGAATTTTTACTGAATTTTTTGTAGGCATCTGACCATTCATTTTCTAAGGCAATCAAATCATTAAATCGCGTGCGAAAATGCTCAACCACCTGCTCAGGGACAAAAAACTTTTTATCTGGTAATCCAAGCTTCTTTTTTGTGAGATCAATTTCATCTTGAGATAATGGCGCCCCATGAGTGTTGTGGTCTTGCTCCATATTTGCACTACCCTTTGCCATTACAGTATTACCAATAATGATACTTGGTTTATTCATTACTTTTGCCGTCTCAATAGCAAAGTGCATAGCACTATGATCATGCCCGTCGATCGTTTGCACATTCCAACCTAATCCATCAAATACAGTAGCATAATCAACAGAATCAGATCTAGACACTTTTCCGGAAATTTGAGCATCATTCGCATCATAATAAACCACAAGTTTTTTAAGCCCTAGGTGCCCTGCTATTGCAGCTGCACCTAATGAAACAGGCTCTTGCAAATCTCCATCAGTAGCTAAAACATAGGTGAAGTGGTCAACTAATTTTTGATCGCTTTCCTTCTCACTCGTCACCTCATTTAGATACGCCTCAGCAAACGCCATACCGACACCCATTGCAAAACCTTGTCCCAATGGACCTGTGGTACACTCCACTCCTTTGATATCTACTTCTGGATGACCAGGCGTTTGACTTCCTAGCTGTCTAAATTTTTTCAATTCAGATAATTTCATCCAACCTACCATATGCAAAATACCGTATTGTAACATCGACATATGTCCTCCTGATAAAACGAACCTATCTCTGTCAAACCATTCAGAGTTTTGAGGGCTATATTTCAGATAATCTTTAAATAGTAAATAAATAAAATCAGCCGAGCTCATAGCCCCCCCAGGGTGACCACTATTAGCTTTTCTTACACCATCCATAATTAGACCTTTAAGAACAGCTATACTAAACTGATCTTTGTCAGTTATTGACCAGTATTCAAAAGAATCTAAGTTTTTGTAAGTATGCATGAATTTTTACCTATAATTTTTTTAAAATTTATTTGATTAAACTATTATTATTAAATATTGTCTAGATTTACACCGTGATCTTTTATCTTACTTTTATCTACTTCGAACATTTCTTCTTGTGCTAGATTCAATGCTTTTGCTACAAAAGTATCTGGAATAGACTGAATACGGATGTTATAATTATTAACACTGTCATTGTACAATTCCCGTCTATCTGAAATTTGATTTTCTA
>CAJQGZ010000087.1 GCA_905478065.1 uncultured bacterium
AATCTAGATGACAAAGCTCTTGGAGGAGTAAAAAGTATAAATGGAGACCCAGTTCTTGTCGGTTATACAAAATCTTTTGGTAATGGCGGAGAAGATATTCTTTTGATTGTACTAGACCGTGACTACCAGCCGTGAGGGCTATCAAGTGTTATATAGTTTTTTTAACCCTTCTAATGCTCCTAGGTTGCATTGGTCCATTTAAAAAGCAACCTGTTCCTAATTCAATAAGCGAGCAAATTATAACTGTTCATCCAGAGATTTCCTTGGAGTGGAAAAAGATTAGAGCCATTCAATCAGATAAAGCTCAAATAATTAATTTGATTGGAGATCCTGATTTTGTTGATCATCACAATGCCGGCGAAGATTGGTATTATAGTCATCACAGAAGCATAGATTATGGATTAATAAGTTTTCCTGTTAAAGGACATCTTGTAAATCATGCTCAATATATTAAATACCCTGAATGGAGATAAAATTATTAGATTTATGAACGTTTTAACTAAACTATAGCTATGAGAAATAAAAATTATGACATCATCAAATAAATATGTTTTAAGTATAATATTAGTTTCTTCTTTATTTGCGCAGAAAATTGAATTATCGAGTGGCTTTTACCATGATAAAAATCAAAAAGATTCAATAGAAGTTGTTTCTAGTTTAGAAAAAATTGATTTACAGTTAACTAATGGTTCAAAATTGAGGTTTTTTCGCGAAGACAATGAATATAAGATGCAAAATCTAACGAACGATGGCTTTACAGGTTTAAGACTACTAAATAACAATAAATTTGAATTGTATTATGATCATAGTCTTCCAAAGTCTTCTTTTAATTCTTATGAACTTTATAAAAAACCTGGAGTTTTAAATAAAGTAATCGCTTTCTTGGTTACTAGCGCCCTGTTTATTTCAATATTTCAATTTTATCTTAAGCTAAATAAAGTGTGGAAGCGAAGAACTATTGCTGAAGTTGCCAATAGTATATCTATTGTAGCTGCTTTATTAGGGTTCACTGTGGGCTTTCCATTTTTACTGAATAGTCTTTTTATTAGTGGAGATTATCCTGCTGCTGGAAAGTCTGTTCTCGGCCTAGGTATGGCTGTAATGATGACATTAATAAGTATGGGTTATTTTGTTGAAGAGAACAAAGGTAAGAACTTTTTTAGGCTTTTGTTTGATGCGCTAGGAGCAGAGAAAAATGAATCAACCGATTTACTAAGTGCAATGCTTAGACCACAAGGTGCAACAAAAATAATTGAAATACTTACACAGCTTGCGGCAATTGATGAAGAAGTAGCTCAAGAAGAGGTAGATTTGATTAATGACTTTGCAAGTAAGTGGAGAATAAATATTCCAGAAATTAAAGTCGGTGCTCCTGGAAAAATTACGAATCTTGTAGAGCTAAAAGCACTTGTTCAATCATATCTTGATGAAAAACCAGATGTAGAAGTTGCTCAAAACCTAGTTGACTTAATTAATATGATGGCTGAAGCAGACGATGAGGTTACAGATGAAGAGGCTATGGCAGTTGGGGAGTTTACAGGAATGATTGGACATTACGTCAGTCAAGAAAAAGGCGGTTCAATTGATGCTTTTGAAGTTGTTATAGTACCACAAAATGAAAATCAGTCCAATGCTGTCAAAGAGCTAATTCCAAATATAGACTCTGTTAAAAAACAAGGTGGCGAGATATTTATTGTCGGGACGTTTTATTCTGAGGATTATGCTGAAGCTGTCTGCGGTAAATATATTTCACTAGGTCTTTTCACTAATTCAATAAAAGTAAAAATTTAAGTAATAACTATCTGATTTTTAGTTTTTTATAGCCCCAGGAACATTTGCTTTAATATATTGGACTGCTTCAAGGCCTTCATAAATTTTTGCCTTTGTTGGCTTAGTTGGATTTTCTACTGCTAGAAAAATCAACTTTGATTCTTTGTCATTTATAAAATATTGTAAAAGTTTATCTCCAGAAAGTGTTGTAGCTCCTAAGACCACTTCTAATTCTAATTTGATGTTACCAATACCATTGTATGATCTATATACTATTTCAGAACATGCTTGTTTTTCGCCACTAGTCAAATCAAAATCAAAATCATAATCATGGCCAAGAAATGAGTAAAGATTTTTGAGGGCTATGCGGATTTCACTATCATTTAAATTTGGTCTAAATGCGATAATTCTATTTGCATAACCATTTAAATAGGAGTCTAATGTAGATGTTCTTACCCCATCAGAATTTGCCTCAATTATATTATGATTTTCACCAATGTATTTTTTCTGATTTTCTTTTAGGCGAACTGCGCTTAGCATTGCATTCTTTTTAACGTCTTGAGAGCCGGTAAAAGATAAGGCATGTTTGAAATAACCAGGTAAAAAGATATTACTTAGATATCCACTACTATAAGTTAGGATTATATCTCCAGGCTTTAATGCTTTTGTCACATGCTTTTTTTGTCGTCTTGAAAATTTTATGCCTTCAACAAGTGGCATCCTTACATCTGCCATGATTGTAAATAAAAACTCTTGTATTGCTTTTAGTTGGCTTCCTGCTTCATCAACCATCGTGTTTACTGTTTCCTCGATAGTGTTGACCTGCATTATCTCTGCAGCCTCTAAGGGAAGAATAGTATAACTATCTAAGATTAATCTTTTATAATTATCATATTCCTTAGCTAAGATTTCGGTCCTAGCTATCAATTCATCTATAAAAGGGAAGTAATCAGTTTTTTTATAAACTTCTTTTCTTCTATTGATTTGCCTTTTAAAGAATTCATTGGCAATATCAATATTGTTAACATTTTTAGGATTGGTTAGGTTGCTAATTAAGTAATTAAGACCATCTTTTTTTATTTCAGCTCTAGGGAACTCCTCATTTAATTTATTTATTAGAGGTTGATTACTAGCAGTTTTGAGGACTAATTCAGCGCTATGCTTGTAAAGAGTTAAAGAAGCACAATATCCAAGAGCAAATGCCTGTGCATTATTTTTCTTAAATTTTGACTTATTAGAAATATCTTTGTAGGCATTTACAATATCTAAAAGAGATTTTGTGCATAATGTATATCTAAAGTAGAGTCTCTCAATTTCATCGTACTGGTTATTTGTAAAATATTTTTTGCCATTTTCTACGGAAGGTTTAATTAAAGAAAGCGATGATATTGTTTGATCTAAAACACTGTCAAATGTTTTTATATGATTGAAGTCATCTTCAGGAACCCAACGTTGAGAATAGTTTTGACCATGAGAAAAGAAAAAAGCAATGAGAAAAACTGATTTTCTAAACGGTATTTTGGTCATTAATGAAAGAGCTATATGATGTTCTACAGTTCTTTTAAGTCTTTTAATAATTTTTGAAGCATTTCTTTTGCATCTCCAAAAACCATAATTGAATTATCATATCCAAAAAGTTCATTTTGAACTCCAGCAAAACCAGTATTCATCGTACGTTTATTTATAATTACTGTTCTTGATTTATCTACATCTAAAATGGGCATACCATAAATAGGAGAAGATGAATCGTGCCTAGCTGCGGGGTTTACTACATCATTTGCACCTAAAACCAAAGCGACATCGCAGTCCTCAAATTCATTATTTACTTCATCAAGATCTTTGAGCTGATCATAGGGGATATTGGCTTCAGCTAAAAGAACATTCATATGTCCGGGCATTCTACCTGCAACAGGGTGAATTGCGTACAGCACTGTTTTACCATTTTTTGCTAAAAATTCAGCCACTTCTCTTACAGCATGCTGAGCTTGAGCAACAGCAAGACCATAGCCTGGAACTACAATGATTTTTTCCGCGGCATCAAATATCATTGCGGCTTCTTCTGTCGAATAGCTCTTGATATTTATTTGTTTTGTCTCACTACCTGAGTCAGTTGTTTGTTCTAGTCCAACAGCTCCAAAAATGACATTTGCTAAGGATCTGTTCATGCCCTTGCACATTATGTTTGTCAAAATAAGTCCAGAAGCTCCAACTAGAGCGCCAGAAATAATAAGCGCATTATTATTTAATACAAACCCCGTTGAACTTGCGGCAATACCTGAATATGAATTTAAAAGAGATATAACAACGGGCATGTCTGCGCCACCAATTGGAATCGTTAAACCTATTCCAATAATAGCGGATGCAGCAATTATAAGATAAAAAATATTAATTTGCTCAGGGTCTAAAACAATATAAATAGATAATCCTAAAATAGAAATTCCGATAATTGCGTTTAAAAATTGTTGTCCAAAGAAAACGATAGGTTGTCCACTAATAAATCCTTGAAGTTTTCCAAATGCTATAAAACTACCAGTGAATGTCAAAGTACCAACAAAAACAGATAAGGATATAGTTGCTAAACTAAAAGAAAGCAACGGTTCACTAGGGTTTAAAAATTCAGCGGCAGCAATTAGGGCCGATGCAATGCCACCAAAGCCATTAAAAATTGCAACCATTTGAGGCATCTGCGTCATTTCTACTCTAATTGCAAAGAAAGCGCCAATGACAGAGCCAATAATTATGCCAATTGCAATTAACTCTAAATTGACGGTACTATTTGAAACCAGGGTTGTAATAATAGCAATGAGCATTCCTAGTGAAGCAATAAAATTTCCACTTCTTGCAGTTTTAGGGTGGCTTAATCGTTTTATACCAATAATAAATAATATGGATGATAAGACGTATAATATGCTATCTAAGTTTATCATAGACTATTTCTTTTTAAACATTTTTAGCATTCTATCAGTGACCATGAAACCACCGACAACATTAACGGTTGCAAGTATGACTGCAACAAAGCCAAGCCAAGTACCAAGTTCACCGCCAACCTTGGTTGAAATTATTGCACCAACAATTGCAATTCCTGATATTGCGTTTGAACCACTCATTAGTGGTGTGTGCAGAGTAGGCGGTACTTTTGTTATTATCTCTACACCTACAAAAACCGCTAAAATAAAAACCGTAAAAATGTTTATGTCCATCTAAGAATCTTTCATGATGTTATTTGTGGGTTCATGCGTTATACTACCATGATGTGTAAAAGTTGAACCAGAGATTATCTCATCGTTCATATCGAAATTAAGATTTTTTTCTTTAGTCATATGTTTAACTAATGCTAAAATATTTTTAGCATATAATTCACTTGCATGAACCGGCATTGTCGCAGCAACATTTGAAGTTCCGTCAATAATTACGCCATCATGTATAATGAGTTCATCTTTCTTGGTAATTTCACAGTTTCCCCCATTCTCTGCTGCAAGATCCATAATAACGGAACCAGGTTTCATAAGTTCTACAACATCTTTTCCAATTAAAATAGGTGCTTTTCTACCAGGAATTAGAGCGGTTGTAATAACCATATCAGCTCTTGATATATGCTCCTTGATTAGCTGTTGTTGCTTTTGTTTATAATCTTCAGATGTTTCCTTTGCATATCCACCTTCACCTACTCCATCATCAGATTCAGAAGAGACTTCAACGAATTTTGCCCCAAGTGACTCAACTTGTTCTTTGACCTCAGGGCGAACATCAAAAGCTTCAACTTGTGCGCCTAGTCTTTTTGCAGTCGCAATAGCTTGTAACCCGGCGACGCCTGCACCTAAAATTAAAACTTTAGCTGGTCTGATTGTTCCAGCAGCGGTCATCAATAATGGCATGTAAACACTCATATGAGTAGATCCCATTAGAACTGCTTTGTATCCAGCAATGTTTGCTTGCGATGAAAGTGCATCCATTTTTTGAGCTAGAGTTGTTCTAGGAACTAGGTGCATAGACATTCCAGTAATATTGGATTTTTGCATAGCACTTACTTTATCTAATTCAATTGTCGGCTGAAAAAAAGAAATGCAAACTGATTTATTGGCTAAAAGTGAAATCTCATCTAAACTTGGTGACGCGACTTTTAAGATTATGCTTGCATCATTTAATAATTCAGCAGAAGATTTAATAATTTTGGCACCAGATTTTTTAAATAAATCATCAGAAATAAACGATTTATCCCCAGCACTGGCCTGAATACAAACTTCATAGCCTAATTTTATTAATTCTGAGACAGAATAAGGAGTTACAGCTACTCTTGTTTCGCTGTCGACTGATTCTCTTGGTACTGAAATTTTCATTTTTTAATAGTGTTCTAAGCGCTGAACTTAGTAAGAAAAAATTAATGAACAATTGTTAAACAATAAAATTATTTACAATAAATTCCTTTCCTGTTTCAAATAAAAATAAATGAAATTTCAATGATAAATAAAATTACAATTATCTCATGTCTTATTTTTTCAATAGTTTACTCGAATACAATAACTGTTCCTGATGACTATTCATCTATTCAAATTGCGATAGACAATGCTGAAGAATTAGATACAGTTTTAGTTTCACCGGGGTTTTACCAAGAAAACATAAATTTTAATGGTAAAAACATTGTAATTACTTCTTCGTATGAATCTCAGAATGATTCCCTGGTGATTTCTACGACAATTATTGATGGTGGCGATAATAGTTCCGTAGTTGTTTTTAATAGTAGCGAAAACGAAAATGCAGTTTTAAAAGGTTTTACGATTCAAAATGGTAATGGTTTTTTTGCGGATCCAGATGAGAATGGGACATTTTATACATACGGAGGAGGTATTTACTGCAAAGGTTCATCACCTGTATTAAAAGATTTAATTATTAAAAATAATTCGGGCAATGAAGGCGGTGGTGGCGGAATTTTTTGTTATGAAGCTTCCCCTACAATATCGGGATGTATTATAACTGAAAATTCAACAGATGATGTGGGTGGTGGCCTTTATGCCAGGTTTTCTAATCTATCTATTTCCAATACCAAGTTTATTTCAAACGAAGCTGATTTAGGCGCGGGTTGCTATTTACGAAATGAATCAATCCCGAACTTAAATAATGTTGAATTTAGAACAAATATTGCCGCTAATTCTGGAGGTGCTATAGTTTTAAAAGATAATGCGGATGCAGTTTTCACGAATTTAAAAGTAATAAGTAACGAAGCTGAAGGTCTTGGTGGAGGACTTTATATAAATAATGCTGATCCGAGTTTAGGTCTTGCTCTTATAGCTTTAAACGTTGCTAGTGCAGGTGGTGGCGTTTATATGCGCAATAATTCAAATCCAATTTTTAATAATATAACTCTGGCATATAATAGCTCAGGCTTCGATGGAGGTGGAGGAGTCTATCTTAGAGATAACTCTGACTTACTTGTTTCAAATAGTGTATTTTGGGAAAATGGAGATTCGCAGTTTTATTTTCGTGATAGTGGTGATGAAGTAGAACTAACTATATCATATAGTTTAGTTCAAAATAATCAAAATGGCGTAGAGGATAATAATAATGGTGATTTAAATTGGGGGCAAGGGATGCTTGAAGGTGATCCTTATTTTTGTAATGGAGAGGCTGGTGATTTTAGTGTTCGAGAAAATTCTTCATGCATTGATGGAGCTTCTGATGGTGGTTTGGTTGGTTTTTTAGGAGCTGGATGTGGACCTATTAATACTGGTCCTGTTTGGTATGTGAGCGAATTGGGAAATGATTCAAGTGATGGCTCAGTAGAAACTCCTTTTTCGTCAATACAAAAAGCAATCGATGTTTCTGTAAATGGGGATACAGTAAGATTGTTTACTGGTGAATATATTGAATCATTTGACTTTTTATCAAAGCAAATAGTTTTTGAATCCAGAGCTGAAGAGTTAGATAACGATACTATTGCTTTACAGACAATAATTTCTGTTGGGCCTTTAGGTGGTTCATGTATTGAATTAGTAGGGCAAGATGCTGCTAATGTTGAAATTAAAAATATGACTTTTTCTGGAGGGCAGAGTCAAATAGGTGGAGGTATCTACATAGAGAGCTCAAGTCCAAAACTTTCAGGAATTTTTGTTGAAAACAACACTGCTGAAGTAGGCGGTGGTTTGTATATAAATCAATCTAATGTTGAGCTGGTTGATGTTACTGTTTTTAATAACGGTGCTAATTTTGGTGGCGGTGTTTATGCCACTGGTTCTTCTGTTAGTATTATTAGTTCATCCCTTGATAGTAATCTAGCATATTGGGGTGCTGGTATTTATTCCGAAGATTCAAATTTTGATATAGAAATGTCAGATTTGAAACGAAATTATGCTCTAATTGAAGGAGGCGCTGTCTATCAAAGTGGTAATAGTTTTTTTGTAAGTGAATGTGCTATTTTTGAAAATTCAGGTTTAGATTTTGGCGGAGCTTTGGTCTCTTACAACGGTTTATTAGATGTCCAAAATAGTACTATTGCTGGAAACATTTCTAATTTTGGTGCTGCATTCAATTTAAGAGAGTCTGCATTAACGATAAAAAATTCAATAGTCTGGGAGAATGGACAGAATAGCTTGTATGTGGCCGCTGGCAATCAGTCAAGTATGATTTCCATAGATTTTTCAGATTTTTATGGAGGAGAGAACTATCTTTTTGAAAACCCAAATGTAATTTTAAACTGGGGACTTGGTAACTTTGATGTCGATCCACTTTTTTGTAATGCTTCTATTGGTGATTTTGCACTTCAAGAAAACTCAAGTTGTCTAGTCGCGAGTGATTCTTCAAGTTTTATTGGAGCGATTGAACAAACCTGCAGCCAACAACTTAGTTTAAATGATAATCTATTACCTATAGATTATAAGCTTTACCAAAATTACCCAAATCCTTTTAACCCAAATACGACTATTAGATACACAATCGCAAAATCAAATATAGTTAACCTGTCAATATTCTCAATAAATGGTACGCTAGTAAAGGAATTAGTAAATGGTTATATGCCAATTGGAAATCATGCGTTAGTATGGGATGGCTCTGATAAAAATAACAATAGAGTTGCATCGGGTGTTTACCTTTACAGATTATCAAACGGTGATAAGGCTGTAAGTATGAAAATGATTTTATCTAAATAAGGTTTTATTAATTATTAAGTAATTTTTTGTTTTTTTTTAAATAATTTTAAAAAAAATCTAACTTTCTGCTTATAAAGAGCGGATTATTGTTATATTTAGCTCTACTTATTATGAAATTGTTTAATTTTAAAAAGAAAATATTTTGTCTTGTTTCAATGACTGTTTTTATAAGTGCGTCTGATCTTGGTGATTTTGCTGGTAATTGGGAAGGTTATGAATCGCTCAATAGCCCCTCATCAAATTATCAAGATAAACAGATTTACATTAATATTCGAACAGATGATGTTGAAGACACTAGCCTAGTTTACGTTTCTAATTCTTATTTCATTTATAATGGCTATCTAGATTGGGCCGATCATTACTTTTCTTATAACAAGAATGATAATATTATAATATTTTCGAGAAGATTCAATACGCCACTTGGGATAATAGGTACTCAAAATCTTGCATATAAAATCTTAGATCATACTCAGGGAAGAATGTCTCTTGAATATATCTCTACTGATAGTACAACTATTCACAAGATCAGTGTCAGCATCGCTTCACTTGAACTAATGTCAAATAATATTCCCAATTCTGTAAAATTAAAACCTAACTACCCGAA
>CAJQGZ010000088.1 GCA_905478065.1 uncultured bacterium
TATATCATCTATGCCTTTTTCTGATGAAGGCACTACAGTTGGTTTTGAAAATGACTATGATGCTGTTTGCCCATTCACTGGATCTACTGCTCCAGATGTTGTTTACATGATGACTAGCTCTGGAGCTGCTTATGATTTTTCTCTGTGTGGCAATACAGGCTACGATTCAAAGCTTTATGTTTTAGATGCTGATGGTAACGTTGTAGAAGGAAGTTTTCTATCACCTGAAGATATACCTGAAGATAATGGTATAGCGTGCAATGATGATGGCTGTTCTTCTCCTTTACTTGATAATTATGTATCATCATTTTCGGGAACTTTACCAGCTGGTTTGTATTATGTCGTCATAGATGGCTACTCTACTAGCTCGGGTAACTATACTTTAGATATTAGTGTTGTAACGAACCAAATGGTTGTTGAAGACCTAGAGCTAAATGAGCCTAGGAATAGAAATGAATATGATTTTCTTGGTTACAATATTTACGTTGGAGATGTTAAGAACAATGAAGATGTTGTAGAATTTACTAGCTATACTGTTTCAAACATTGTAAATGGAACTGATTATACATTTGGTGTCACTGCAGTCTATGATGGGCCAGTTGGCGGCGATAATTATGAAAGTGAAATGATTACGGTCCAAGACGCTTCTGATTTTATTTTTGGTGACGTTAGTGGTTCAATTAAAGACCCAAATGGTGCTCCGCTTGATAGTGCTATTGTTTCTGCAAGTGGGGTATCAGATACTACTGGCGCTGATGGTCTATACATGCTAATGAACCTAGATGTCGGCACTCACGTTGTTACTGTTTCAAGAAATAACTTTTCCTCTGAATCAATCTCTGTAAATATTCTTGCTCAAGCTGAAGCTACCGTTCAAGATTTTGTACTGTCACCAGATATGCCTTCGCCAGTAGCGTTGTCCGCAATTCCAGGGGATGAAAAGATCTATTTGTCTTGGAGGACACCAGGTTCAGTAGCCGAATATGATATTGCATATTATGATGAGGTATTAGAACAGCAAATTGGTTGTGGTTACGGTGGTTGTAGCTTTGGTGTAAGATTTACACCTGCAAATTACCCAGCATCTCTTCAAAATATTGTTGTGAGCATTCAAGGTACAGAATATGGTGGCGGTACCTCCGCTGCTGCAATTATAACGGTTTATTTAGATCCTCAAGGACTAGCTGGTGGCCCAGTTGGTGAACCAGTATATACGTTAGAGGGTGTTGATTTGAGTACTGACTCGGATGCTCTTACTCAATTTCCTATTGATATGTCTGAAGCTAATATTGAGATCACTAGTGGTGACGTTTACGTTATAGTAAATGATGGAGGAGGATTCATTTCATTAGCAAATGATCTTGAACCAATTTCTCCTGAATATTTCGATAGAAATTGGGTTGATTCTGGTGCCGGTTGGTCAACAATGGCGAATGAATATTATGGTTTAGCTGGAGACTTTGGTATCCTGGCTGGGTTTATTGGTGCGCCTGGTGCGGCAGAAGCAGCATCGTTTGCAGTTATTTCTGAACCTAGTTCAAATGAACCTTTTACAGATTTAAGCTACAGGAGTATTTCCAACCATAATTTTAATATGCAGGCAGGTTCAAACGTTAATAATGGGTCTCCGCAGATTTATGTTCCTAGGCCTATTCCGACATTGGTAATGAATAATATGCGGGATGAAGATCCTGAATTATATAATGTGTATTTAGTGGCCGATGATTTAACAACGACTCTTGTTTCTAGCACGACAGACACCATGGATACAATAGTTGTTTCGGAAAATTATAATAATTATTGTTACAATATTAAAGCTCAGTATGACACTGGTGAACCATCAGATGGGGGCTATGGGACAGTTGAATCCAAGGCTTCAAATACTGCCTGTGCCGTCCCATTTGCAGTCGGTGATGCTAATTTTGATAGCGAAACGACTATTGAAGACGTTTTGACGTTAGTCGATTTCATACTTGAAGAAACCACGCCTAGTAATGCAGCATTTAATAATTCGGATATTAATATGGATGATGAATTAAATATTGCAGATGTTGTTATGGTTGTAGATATAATATCTGGTACTCAGTCAGGTAGATCTTCAAGCCTAGGTTCATTTGCTTCAATAGAAATAAAATCTAATCATGCAAGTTCAGATTTAATTTTTAATATTTTATATGATGGTGCTTTAAAGGGACTTGAGTTTGATTTGAGTTATGATCCTAATATCGTTTCGATCGGCGAGCCTTCTCTTATTTTATTGCAAGATAATGTAGTTAGTACTTTTAGAGAAATTAAAGAAGGTTTAATAAAAGTAGTTTTATTCGACGTGAATGGTGGTTTCATCCTTTCAGACAAAAACCAAGATTTATTGCAGATGTCATATAGCTTCTTAGGCAGTGTCTTAGATAGAAGTAGTGTTGATATAAGTAATGTGGTTGTATCAGGTCCAAAAGGAAACATTGCAAGTGTCTCTTCAAATGTTGTTTCAGCAGACGTGAAGCTTGTGCCTGGTGTATTTGCGTTACATCAAAACTATCCTAACCCTTTTAATCCAATCACAGAAATACAATTTGATATTCCAAAAGCAACTCAAATTAATGTTTCTATCTTTAATTTGATGGGTCAAAAAGTTAAAACGCTGGCAAACAAGCAAGTTGCCTCTGGTTATCATGTAGTTCAATGGGATGGTACAAACGATAATGGTGTTTCAGTATCAACCGGTATGTACTTTTATACGCTTAATACTGGTAACCATAGCGCTATGAAGAAAATGTTGTTTTTAAAGTAAACATTTATTGTAAAGCAAAGAAGAAGCCCTCAAGTTGAGGGCTTTTTTTTTGGAACATTATGCGTATTCAGTGCATTATTGTAACATGAATAAACAAGGAATATGATGCTTAGAACTATTATTTTTACTATCGCCATAATTGCAAATCTTTTTTCTCAAAACTCTGTTGTGCAACAGTTCAGTGATGCTTTTGCAGATGTTGCCGAGACTGCGAAACCTGCCGTTGTCACCATTATCACAGATAAAATTATGAAGGTGCCAAATAATGATTTATATTTTTTCTTTAATCCATATATGGATCCCAACAGTGACAAAGAGTATAAAACCAATGCACTCGGTTCTGGTGTAATCGTTGATGCTCGCAAAGGTTATATTTTAACTAATAATCACGTTGTTGAGGATATGGATAATATTAAAGTAAAACTTTTCGATAAACGTGAATATAAAGCTAAAATTATGGGTACGGATCCTAAATCAGACCTCGCGATTCTAAAGATTGAAGCGGATAATTTAAGAGAATTAAAACTGGGTAATTCTGATAAACTAAGAGTTGGTGAATGGGTTATGGCTGTTGGTAGTCCTTTCTCAGAAAATTTAAGCCACACTGTTACTACTGGTATCGTGAGCGCTATGGGAAGATCAAATATCATTCGAGGTCAAAGTTATGAAGACTTCATTCAAACTGATGCCGCGATAAATCCGGGAAATAGCGGGGGAGCATTGTTAAATATGAAGGGCGAGTTGATAGGCATAAATACAGCGATTGCTACAGGCGGTTATGAAAAAGGGAATAGAGGTGTTGGTTTTGCAATTCCCTCTAATATGTCAAAAAGAATAATGTCTGATCTTATTGATAAAGGCTATGTGACTAGGTCTTGGTTGGGTGTATATATACAGCCATTAGATGCGGATGCAGCTAAGGCGTTAGAAATGGAATCGCGAGACGGTGCACTTATAACGCAGGTTGTTCAAGATAGTCCTGCTGAGTTAGCGGGGATTGAAGAGGGTGATGTAATAGTTAAGTTTGATAATAAAAAAATATCAGATCCATCAAACCTTAGAAATATTGTTTCTCTTATGCCTCCAGGTTCGAAGTCAGATATCGTTATTTTTAGAAACGGTAATAAAAAAATTCTAAAAGTGATATTGCAAGAGCTTAAGGATGGAAAGCAGGTTGCTGTGAAAACTTCGTCTAATACTTCTATTCTTGGTTTAGAATTGAAAGAAATAAATAGTGCCTTAATACAAAAATACAATCTAAAAGAAGGTGATGGTAAAATTATAGTAGTAGCGGTCGAACCAGGTAG
>CAJQGZ010000089.1 GCA_905478065.1 uncultured bacterium
CTTTTAGTAGTGGCAGGATCACACATCAGAGAGCCGATAATAGCAGATTTGAGTGGTCTTATGAGCCAGGTACACAAGGTGGCGGAGATGACGCTAAAATTGGTACGCTGGGTAATAGAACTGCAATTGCGCAATAAAAACTATAAGAATTAATAGGAGTAAATGATGAATTCAACAAATAAAAATGGTTTTACTTTAATAGAATTAATAATGGTTATTATCATTATTGGTATTCTAGCAGCAGTTTCAATACCTAGGTTTGCTGTTGTCATTAGGCAGGGCGAAGCAGCATCTGAGCAAGGTATTATAACACAAGTTGTCGAAGGTTTAGAAACATGGGCAATGGAAGAGTTTATGGATACAGGAATTAAATCTTGGCCTGAGAACCCTTTCAGCGTACTAACATCTATCTCTTTTGAATACGATAGTACCAATACTGACATGACTAGTTTGGTTGGTGGTGAATGGATTTTTACAGGCCAGACAGAAAGAACATTTGGCAACATATCTTTAGCAAATGCAATTGTGCACAGGCGTGTTGAAGATAGTCTATCTGTTTGGATTTATGACCCCGCTAATGGTGCTATAAGTCATGGAGATTCACCCTATTTACCTTTCACTAAAATATTTAAAGGCGATTTAGCCCAATAAATAGAGTTTAAAAAGGAGTCTGATTATGAAGAACAAGTATAATAAAGGTTTTACACTGATCGAGTTAATCATTGTAATGGTTATTCTTGGAATCATGGCGGCCGTAGCGGTTCCAAGATACCTAGATAGTATTTCTAATGCAGAAGAATCTGCAGAAAATGCTGTAATAAGCAGCATAAAATCTGGCTTAAAGCAATATGCAAATAATAAGCTATATAGTGAAGGTAGAGCCATTTGGCCGACAAACCCTTTTGATGCTCTTTCAGAGTTGCCAGTTGGGTATGATTCGAACGACAATGGAAACGAATCTGAGATAGGGCAACTTGATGGTGTTGCTGATCAGGATGGTGAGTGGACTTTCGATATGAATAACTCTAGAATAACGCATCAACGTGCTGATAATTCTAGATATTTTTGGAATTATGATAGAGGGGTTCAGGCTGGTGACAATGCTAGTATTGGTTCTCTTGGAAACAGACAAGAATTATAATTAAAAACTACATAATAAGATTTAAAAATGAAGAAAAATTTAAATAGTGGTTTTACACTAATAGAACTAGTAATAATCATGGTAATCTTAGGTGTTTTAGCTGCTGTAGCAGTTCCAAGGTTAGGGAATACAATTGATTCTTCTGAACAATCAGCTGAAGAAGCAGTCATTGGAAACCTAAGATCTGCTTTAGAAGTCTATGCAATGGACCAAGTTGTAAATAATTCAAACAAAAGTTATCCTGATAACCCATTTGAGGCACTTGACGATAAGAGCAAAAATGATTTATATAACAATAATTGGCAAATAGGCGGATTTGGTAATGACGGCATAAATCATGTCAGAAATGATGGATCGAGATCATTCTGGAGCTATAACTCTGATAATGGCGAAATTCAGTTCGGATACACGCAATAATGAAGAAAAACTTAAACAGCGGTTTTACGCTAATAGAATTAGTAATTATCATGGTAATCTTAGGTGTCTTAGCTGCCGTAGCAGTTCCAAGGTTAGGGAATACAATTGATTCTTCTGAAGAAGCTGCTGAAGAAGCAGTCATTGGAAGTCTCAGCTCAGCTATAGAAGTTTACGCAATGGATCAAGTAGTTTTAAACTCAGTAAAGAGTTACCCGTTAAACCCGTTTGATGCATTAGATACAAAAAGTAAAAATGATCTTCTATTTTCAAAAGGCTGGTGGTTTAGCAACGGGAATATTCGACATACTAGAAATGATGGCAGTGAATTAACCTGGGGATACAATACATCAACTGGAGAGATTAATTGATGAAAAAATTGTTTAACGAAGGATTCACACTGATTGAATTAGTAATCATCATGGTAGTACTTGGAATTTTAGCAGCAGTTGCTGTCCCTAGAATGGGTAACACAATTGCATCGTCTGAAGAAGCTGCTGAAAATACGGTTTTAGCTTCTCTTCGAACTGCTGTTGAAGTCTATGCAATGGACCAAGTGGTCAAAAACTCAAATAAAAGCTATCCGTACAATCCTTTTGACGAGCTTGATAAATTGCCAGAAGGTTACACGAATGATGGCTACCTTGATGCAGATGGTGAATGGATATTTACATCTGATAATTACATTGCTCACCAAAGAAATGACAACACTCGGCACAAATGGTATTATGATGTAAGCACTGGTTTATTTGGAGCTAGAGTTGATTACTAAACTCGATAGAGATTTTTATGAATTTATTACAACAAAAAGAAAGTTTTAAAATGGTCGCATCAAAAAAATTGCGTGAAGGTTTTACGCTAGTTGAGCTAATTATTGTAATGGTTATCCTAGGAATTATGGCAGCAGTCGCAGTACCAAAAATGGGTAACATTATATCTCAATCCGCTGAAGCTGCTGAAAATGCTATACTTGCCCAGCTAGAATCTGCTGCGGAGATCAAAGCATTGGACAATGTTTTATTAACAGGGTATAAAACATATCCTTCGAATCCTTTTAACGAGTTAGAGAAAACGCCATCAGGTTACACAAATGGTACTGATTCTGGTCAAGAAGATGCATGGTGGTTTTCAGCAGATAAAGTTTATCATAGGAGAAATGGCACAAGTTATTTTTGGAGCTATAACTCTAGTAACGGGGAAATAAATTAAATTTAACAAAATAAGAATGAGGCAATTAAATGCAACATATGAAAAATAAAAACGGATTTACGATAATAGAGCTTATCATGGTCATGATCATAATCGGAGTTTTAGCGGCAGTCGCTATTCCACGGTTTCAAGATATTGTAATTGAAAGTGAAGTTGCTGTAGAACAACGAATATTGAATACTATCTATGATGGTTTGGAGACCTATGCTCGTGAGCAATACATTGCGAACGGTGTTCGTTCCTGGCCAGAAAATCCATTCGTAGCACTATCTAAACTTCCACCAGATTATGATGCTGACCTTTTTGTACTATCTCAAATGAAAGATAGGGACTGGATTTTTACAGGCGAAGGAAACAACCCTACCTACAACCTTGCAATAGCCCATTTAAGAAAATCTGATAGCATTGCGGTTTGGAAATACAATCCTAACGATGGAAAAATTGAACATAATGGCGCTCCATTTGGTCCTATCAACATCGTTCATAGAGTGAATGGTACTGGCGGTAATTAGAAATATTTATAAATAAGGAATTATTATCATGAAGAAAAATAATAAAAATGGTTTTACCTTAATTGAATTAATAATGGTTATGATCATCTTGGGTATTTTGTCTGCAGTGGCTATTCCAAGATACTTAGAAACCATACAAAAATCTGAGATCACAGCAGAAGATGCTGTAATAGATAAACTCTGTGCTGCTCTTGAGAATTATGCTCAGCATAAAATGCTAACTAAAGGAAGACGATACTGGCCGGAAAACCCATTCGAAGCTTTAGAAACGTTACCTCAGACGTATACCACTGACGGTAACGACAGCGATACTGATAATGAGTGGACATTTGTAAATTGGTATTCTGGCGATGAAAATTCTGGAGGCGTTTCTGGAAGGATTACGCATCAGAGAGCTGACAACACAAGATGGCAGTGGTCTTACAATGCGGGTATTAATCACGGAACAGACAAAGATGTAACCGGTACTCTTTATATTAGAACCGAGCTTGGTACAGCGGGGTCTGAAGTACGTTTTCAATAATAAATAAAAATTCAATTTTATTGATATTATCATTTAAGGCTTCGTTAATAATAGCGAAGCCTTTGTAATTTTTGGAGTAAATGTTGTTTAAAAAATTAAAATCAAATTCTGGCGTTACTATGATAGAACTCGTGATTGTATTAGCGATCATGGGTATCCTTGCAGTTACCGTTGTTCCTATGTTCAGTCAACTTCAACATAAATCACAAGTCAGTAGAAATTTATCAAATATGAAAATTATTCAAGAAGCATTTTTAAACCATTACTATACCACGTATGCAATCGGCGCGCCTCAAGTCCCTCCTCCCCCTGTCGATAGTTTAATGACAGATGTTTGGTGTAATACGCCAATGGACTCTTCAATTAATTTTAAAACGCCAAATGAACTATTTGGTACAGGTGAAATACCAAAGAACTCAAATCATGTTCCTTTTGTTTATCGCAGTTGGATTGATACAGAAATTGATGGCAGACAAAAAAGAAAGATTCTGATTAAGGATAGTGACGCAGACAGTCCATCCTATGGTGAATTTCTTTTATTTACAATCTAACTATTGTTTTTTTATATCAAGCCTTAGATTTAATTAGGGTATGAAAATAATAAAACACACAAAACAATCTTCATTATTATCCTCAAAAGGTTTTTCTTTAATTGAACTAGTTATAGTTATGATAATTCTAGGTATCATCATAGCAGCTTCTTCATCTAGGTTACGCGACATCACAGTTAATGTTAGAATTAACTCTGCTGCCAATCAAATAACTTCAGATATTGACCAAGCAAAAAGCATGTCTATGGGTCGTAGAAAACAAATAAAATTTGTATTTAATCAAAATAATGAGACATATACTATTTATGAAGAAAATAATTTATTTACTGATTACCCAGGAAGCCTTAATGGTGTAGTTAGCCTGTCCGAAACCAATAATTCTGGTGTAGACATTACTTCCGTGAATTTAAATGGTACAAATATTTTAACTTTTGATAAATGGGGAACATGTCTCCAAGGAGGGACAATTATACTAAATCAATATAAAGAAATTCATGTGAAAAAAATCACGGGTTTTTGGGAAATAAAAAATTTATGATTATCAAAAAAACTATTTCCGGTTTTGCTTTGGTAGAAATTGTAGTTGTCGCTCTGCTTCTCGGCGGTGCTTTTATTGTTTTTATCGAGGCTCTAAACCATACTAAAAAAATGCAAGTTAAATCTGAAGTAAAAACAATTCAGACCGTTCTTTTAAATAGTAAAATAAACCAAATCCGCAATACTCAATTCATTGCTATTGCTTCTATAAATAACTTTTTAGAATTTGAAAGCAACCCTGGTTATTTTTATAAAGTTAGTGTAAAGCACACTGATCAAACCTTTACAACAATATACGATAATATGACAACAGATTTTAAATTAATCACTATAGAAATCAGACATGGACCAGCTCAAGAGGTGGCTCCAATCTTGAGCGATACTTTTGTTGTCAGTAATATTATTTAGATAGTGAAGGATGAATGAATAATAACAAACATATTAAAATCACATCAAAAGGCTTTACTCTTATTGAATTAATTATCACAGTGGTTGCAATCGGTATATTCGGAGGGATTACTGCAAATATCTTAGCAAATGCTTCAAAAATATATTCAGAGACTTTAAAAAAACAAAAATTTGTCTCTGAGGCAAGATCATCTTTTTTTCAACTAAATAGGAATCTAAGTTTGCAAACGTGGCCTACTAATGACAATATTATAAATTCAAAAACAATTGATATCAAAAGTGCAAATAATACTCGATTACAATATAGTTTTTTAAGTAATAGTGAGCTTCGTTTTAGTATTTATCAACATCCTAATTTAGAGCCTACTTCACAAACCTTATCCACAATTACAGACTTTAATTCGTCAAACATTTTCTATTATGATGCTCAAAATAATTTCATTATTGATGACTTGTACTCTGATAATATTACTTTAAACAAAATAAATATTTTATTTAATAGTTCAGGTGATGGATATCTAATGAATTTTGAAAGTTATATTTCTCCTTATAATTATCAGTTTGGGAAACCAATGGACTATCATGAGTAAGGTGAAAACTATTTCTTTTAATACTCTAAAAAAAACAAGTGATGGTGTCATCTTAATTTCTATGTCTTTAGGTATTTTCGTGATTATAAGTATTTTTACATTCTTTCTAATGAAGCTAGTTGTAAAAGAAAACAATATGTCTTTATATCATGCTTTAGATATTAAAACAAGAAATCTTGCACATTCTGCTATGGGTCGAGGAATTTTTCAATTTGGAAATTTAAGAAATATTACTTCACAAACTGGTAATCTCAATAATGGTAACTATGCTATTTCATACGATGGGGTAGCTGATGAGATAGGAGATCCTCTACCCTATTCTCATTATACGATGCTGAAATCTGATGCTGAAATCAGTGATTCCCAAAGAAAAACCAGAATATTTCTTTCTTCGTTTCCAAGCGGATTCAATCCAGCATTTTATGGTGAAAACATATCCGACCAATCTTTTGATGGTGGTATTATAAATGGCGGTCACCTTATAAAAAAGAATGGAAACTTTTTCCATAATGGTACTCAGATAAATATGGAAGGTATAAAAGAAGGTATGCCTCAATTTAATAACATGTATGATGATGAAATCATTTGGACTCAAAATAATGTAGAAATCAATTCGTCGAACCCAGGAAATAACCCAAATAATAAGTTTTTAAATTTTGATGGGAACGAC
Organism: uncultured bacterium; assembly: GCA_905478065.1. Taxonomy (GTDB): domain Bacteria; phylum Fidelibacterota; class Marinisomatia; order Marinisomatales; family UBA1611; genus TMED80. Next base: position 6,556 of record CAJQGZ010000089.1, read on the forward strand.
TACGTAAAAGTGATCTATTCAAATACCACAACCACAACCACTTATGAGACTACAACCACAACCATACCAGGAACAACAACAAATTACACAGCTACTTTTGAGGGTAGAAGCGGCTCTTTAGGTGGAAGTGGTTACATGGGTATGAATTGGCATGGAAGACTCTACGTATTAAATGGTTCTGGGTATGGTAACTCTGGATATCAAACAGCGGTAACTTCAGGAACTCAAGTTGCCTATAATGCTTGGAATGAGCAAAATGTTTATTTTGAATCAAGTAATGGTTCAGAATTTGATTTCCGAGATTTTTATTGTGCATCTGCATGGTATAATAGCCAAACTCTTTACGTAAGAGGCTATAAAAATGGTTCTCAAAAATATAATAAATCGTTCACTATTTATAAAACGACTAGACAAAAATTAACCTGTGATTTTTATGATGTAGATAAAATTATTTTTTCGAACAGCGGTAACCATGTAGCATTTGATAACTTCCGCTGGACAAAAACTAGCCCGTCGACAACGACAACGACGACGACTCCTGTTACGACGAGTACAACAACGACCACTCTACCAAAATTTAATGAGAATAGAACATTTGTCGCATGGGTCAAACCTTCTGATGATCACAATACTGGTGGTGGAATCTTAACTTCTGGAACAGGCGATTGCACAGGGAAAATGTTCGCCATTGGAAGAAGCGGAGGAAAGTTGTTTTTTTGGGGAGGATGCAAAGACTGGGCCTCAAATCTAACCATTCCGAAAGATCAATGGTCATTTATTGCTGTGACATATAATGGAAGTAAAGTTCGAGCATTTGTTAATGGCGTTTGGGAAGAAACGACACTGAATGGATTTAATACTCAAATAAGTGAACTTTTTATCGGTGGAGAAACGACGAATAATGGATCTTCTTTTAGAAACTATTTTCGGGGGGGGATAGATGAAGTGGCTGTTTGGAATAAGGCTTTAGCAAATTCTGAAATATTAGCTTTGTATAATAATGGAGCAGGATTAGACGCATCTTCAAATTCAGGAGATTACATTTCGGAAAATAATTTAAGAGGCTATTGGAAATTCAATGATGGTGCTGGCTCATCCCTATCTGATAATAGTGGAAATGGGAAAAATGGGACAAACTATGGAGCAACATGGAATACTGGAAGTCATACACAATCACAAATTGGTCCTCTAGTTTTTAATTCTGGCACTCAGTTAAACCTCAATTCTCCAAATTGTGGATCTGACCATACATCTATTTGCGTGAATAATAAAATTGCAGTAAACCAAAATATAATTTTTAATGATACAGATATATCAGGTTCTGGAATTATAGTGGCGACTGGGAAAATAACTATAAATCAAAACAGCACAGTTGGTGGAGGCGTTACTTTCATTGCAAATGATATTGAAATCATTGATGTTTCAATGGGAGAGCCATCTTTATTTAATAGTTCTAGCGGTCCTGTAATTATATATATCGAAAATGGAGGTCTAATATCTAATTCAAATAATATATCAGGTCTTATAATAAATAATGATTCAAATAACTCTGGTACCCTTACAATAAATAATTCAAGTATTAATGGAGCAATATTGAATTATAGTTCTAATTTCATACTAAGTAACAATACAAGTATCGTAGGTTCTATCGTTTCTAACTATCTTGTTGCAATGGATAATAGCTCAAGCATAACAAAAGGAAATCTTCCTTCATTTTATGGAAAGAACATTGGATTAAATAGTTCCGTAATCCCAGGAAGCTACCTAGAATACTAAGGAGTAATTATGACATACATTAAACTTATCATACCTTTAATCATTATAAACATAGTCTCAGCACAATCCCCTACAGTTAGAGTTGAAGGTAGTCATACTCTTACACAAGGTAATGGAGTTGGTATTTATGAAGCTGTAGACCTTTGTTTAAAGCAGGCAATAATAAATGGTGTTTTTGACTATTTAAATACAAAACATAATTTTGAAGACGACCAAAGAGAAACCCTTCTAAAAAAATTAGACCCAATAATAGAAATGTGTGTAACGGAGCCTTCAATTATGAATCAATTAATAGATGGTAATACAATTTCTATTCAAGCTCAAGGGCAAGTTGATCCGATGATATTAAACTCAATTCTTGGCTTAGAATAATATTTATTTTTATGGAAATTGCTATGAGGTATAAAATACTATTATAGCTAACTTAAATTGAAAAATTTTAACTAAATTATTTTATGATATACATACTTAGCATTGGAAGTATTTCAGTTTTTTTTGGGTTCCTACTTTTAGCTGCCCCAAATACTATTTTATCTATCGAAAGAAGAGCTAATAAGATATACATGACAGATCCAACTTTCATGCAGTATCGAGTGCCGTTTGGGGTCGGTCTTTTTGCTGCCTCTATATTTATTATTTATTCTTTAATTAATGAATCTACAGAATACTTGATAATCATTGGAGTCTTAGCCCTAATTTTCAGCTTGATGTTGTTGCTAACTCCAAAAGCAATATTTTCTCTAGAAAGGCAAGCTAATAGGGTCTATATGACAGACCCAACATTTATGAAATATCGTGTGCCTTTTGGTATCTTTTTGCTTTTATCTGGAGCTTTCATGATATATTCAAGCATTGGTTATTTTTAAAATAAAAGGGTCAATTTAGCCTTGGAATTATTTGAATCAATTGGTCTTAAAGCCGATCCATTTACAACCTCCCCAAACCCTGATTTATTTTTTCCTGCAAAAGAGCATAAACAATGTCTCGAAGGCCTTGAGCTCGCAATTAGAATGCGCAGAGGATTATCCGTCGTTAGAGGAGGTATCGGAACTGGAAAGACGACAATAAGTAGAAAACTAATCCAAAACTTCTCATCAGATGAAGATGTCAAATTTGAATTTTATCCAGTTCTAGATCCAAAATTTGAATCTGAACTAGTTCTTTTACAACATCTAGTAGACTTATTCGGAATTGAAGAGGATGCCGGCTCAGCTGTAATCGAATGTAGGAATCAAATTGAACACCATCTAATCAAGGCAGGCGTAGAAGATGGTCGAGTACTAGTCCTGGTAATCGACGAAGGTCAAAATTTAAAAGGTGAATTTTTAGATGTTTTCAGAACATTATTAAATTTTGAAACAGATGATTTCAAACTGCTTCAATTAGTGATTTTTGGCCAACCTGAAATGACTTCTATCATTCATGAGTATCCAAATTTTGAAGACAGAATTACATTTAATTTTGAACTTGGTCCACTTGATTTTGAATCTGTGGAAGGTATAATAAAACATCGATTAACTGAAAAAGGTGGTGGTGGCCGTGAGTATTTCACTACCGATGCTATTCGTGCGATACATAATCAAACCCAAGGCTATCCAAGAAAGATTAATAAGTTATGCCATCAGCTGCTGCTAAATATGATGAGTGAGAAAGCTGAGATGGTATCCCTCGGAATTGTTGAAAATACAATTGGTGGAAAAGTGCCTGATGGACTTATAGATCAAGAAGAGCCTGAAGAAGTAGTAGCCATAAAAGAGGAAAAAGAAGAAGAGCCTGAAGAAAAGAAAGATGTTGCCGCAAATAAACTCTTTGATATTTTAAGAAAGAGCGGGAAAAAAGATAGCGGTAGCGGTAAAATTGGAGAATCAGTATCTGAAGACGATATCATTGGCGATCTATATGGCGAAACTGATGAAGATGATGAAGATGACGAATTAGAAGAGGAAATCGTTGAAGAAGAAGAAGAAAGCAAATGGTTCCAACGGCGTAAACAAAGATTAAAAAAGAACATTGGTGCTTATCCTGCAAACATAAATCCTCCTGCTCTTAAGAAAGAAAAATTGCTTTTAGGCATTGCAATGGATCAAGGACATATATACTCAGCATTAGTGCAAGATAAAGGCGGTATTAAATCACTCATTGGGGCTGATATTTTTTCTGCAACTAAAGCAAAGTTAGATCCAAAAAGAAACCCAACCGGGTTTTCTGTTGCTTTAGGAAAAGCGTATGAACAATTAACAACAAAGCTTGAAAAAAAAGGAAGTAAAGTTCCGCGAAGTATTACTAAAAAACTTCATGCCGGAGTACCGATAGCTTTTACAATTAACAATACTTCAAGCTTATTAAAAACTGTTCTTGTCCCTCAAGAAAATAAAAAAGAGCGGAAGATGATTATTGAGTATGATGCGAAAAAAAATCTTCCTTTCAATTCAGATGATATTATTTTTGACTCGGTTGAATTAGAGCAGGGCAAAAATATCATTGGTGTTGCAAATGCCGAATACATAGATGCCCCCGCACAAACTTTATCAGAAAAAAAGTGGGATGTTCGCTTTTGGCCTCCTGCAGCTCAAACCGTTTTAAATTCATTTCGCTGGAACTACCCTGGGAAAAAACACGATATCGTTTTAATTTTTCATATTGGAGAAATTGAAAGTTTTTTACTAGGTTATAATCAAGGGTACCCAGACGCAATCGTTCCACTAGACCTTGGTATTCAGAACCTTACAGATGCATGGAAATATCGTTCTACCGCATCTAAAGCAAAATGGGATAAAAGAGATTACTGTAGAGTCCCTCCGTCAATTTTAAAATCTGAAATAAAAGATAATTCTACAAATAAACAGAAAAAACCGCAAGACGATGCAATGCGTCCTGTAATTGAAGGTTGGGATCAAGAGCTTGAAAGAGCGTTAAATAGCATGGCGCAATCTTTTCCTGTTGATAACATTTCTGAAATTTTCTTAAGTGGCTGCGCAGAAGAAGTGTTGTTTCTTGATGAGTACCTGCACAATCAATTAGACGTAACCGTCGAATATTTGGACCCTTTTAAAAATATAGCATTTTTTCCTGATGAAGAAGAGAGAGAAAATTTTGATTTTTCAAAAACAGCTCTTACCACTGCTGTTGGGGCCGCTCTTAATCTTGATAAATCTATAAGTCTTCTACCAGATATGTTTAAAGAGTCTGAAAAATTTAGACTGGGTAATAAGTTTAGTATTCCTGCAGCTGCGGCAATTTTCTTTGGAGTTATTTCTTTATCGGGTTGGACATCAGTAAACCATGATGATATGCGCTCGAAGCTCAATTCGATGAGATCTCAAGCTTCAAGTATTGCTCCAATAAAAAATAAATATGAAAAAGTTTCCTCTGAAAAGAATACTATTGTGAAACAGCTCGATGTACTTCTAAAAGAATCGAAACTTTCCAATTTATCTATTAGTGTCATGCGATTTTTTAGCTACAATACGCCAAAAGAAATAACATTAGATATGATTTCTTTTCAACGCGGCTGGGAACGTGGAGACTGGATCCATGTTGGGAATTCGCTTGAAAAAGTAATTACCATTGTTGATGAAAATAAAGATTTTGCAAAAGTTGCTGGGGCAATCACCGCTAACCCGGCATTAAAAGAAAGATACTTTTCAAACTTCATTACTCAAGTTGAGAATTCTGGTCTTTTTAAAAAAATTGATGTCATTAATAAAAAAACTACAAGCGGTATGGATATTGACAATATGACATTTGAACTAAAGTGTGAATTATAATTAGTATGGATAAGCAAAAAAATCTTTTTATAGGAACCATAGCTTTCGTCATTTTATCATGTGGAGTTTGGTATTTCATGTATTTCAGTGAACTAAATAAATCACTAGAATCAATGAGCAATAATTATAAGCAACTACAAAATGAAAAAAATAAATATTCTCAAATAAAAAATAAGTTCCCCACAATTGAGAAAGAATGGAAGGACCTTAAAAAAGAACTAACTGCTCTAATCAATAAAATTCCAACAGATTCACAATTCGATAACGTCACTAAAATGCTATTTAGCCTTTTAGAAAAAAATAAACTCGCGATTGATAACTTTAACCCTTCTCTTGCACCACTCGACGAAAAACAAATTATAAGTCCTGAGACTCAAGAAATGATTTTAGTCGAGAAATATCCAATTGATGTTGAATTGAGAGGAAGTTTTATCAACTTTGGCAACTTTTTAGATCAACTAGCTTTTTCAAATTATTATCTAACAATAGGAAATATCCAAATATCACAAAACCAGTATTCGGAAGGCGAACAAAAAATATCTTTCATATCTTACATTTATACAAAAAACAGTAGCAATGACATTAGCCTAATCCAAAATGACCAAAACTACGCAAGTACTTCCAACAAGGTTCAGAATAACTCTGGTTTAACAGATCAATCCGAAGAAGACCTTATCACAGAAGCAATACAAACTACTGGAGCTACCAGTTTGGTTGATATTGTTAAGATAATAAAACATATTAAAGACAACTCAGGAAAAGACATTGATGAGAATCTTGTATTATCTTTGCTTCAAAAAAGGCTTAAAAACTTATAGGTAATTACTATTTTTTCAATTTTTAGCTTTTGTAAGATTTTCCGTTAGTTAAACCTCTATTTAGTTTAAATTAATAGTCGACATGACCCCTAGACTTAGAAACCTGTTAATTGGATTGGGGATTTCAGTGGCGATCATGATTTTTGATCATTTTAACCAGTCATCTGGATCCAGCAGTTCTAACGCTTCGAAACAAGCAAAAACTAGAAAGCCTAAAAAGGTAGTTGTGCAAAAATCTGTACAGGCTAATAGTGCGCCCAGTTCTAAAAATATTGCTTCTATCACCAATATCCGAAAAAGGTCTAATCGGTCTTCTCAGCTTGTTGGCTGGCAAAGAAACCCTTTTAATACTGTCGCCATAAATAGCGAGGCTGACATTGATGGTTCATCAATTAGTTCGGAGCAAGAAAAAGATATTGAAAAATCAATTCTTTTGAAAAATCTTGAGCGGTATAATGTCGAAATCGTTGCTGAGTTTAATAATGAGAAAATCGTATTGATTGATAGTCGAAGGTTCAGGCAAGGTGAATACCTAAACGATGAAATACTAATTGATAGAATTGAAAATGATCAAATTACTTTTCGAAATGGTAGTACAACTGTTACTAGAAATGTTGGAAACTAAATGATAAGAAATAAATATTTACTTATTCTAATTATTATGCAAGCTTTGGCGATGTCTCAATGGGACGACCCCGCTTATTCAAGGATTACGCAGAGTGATCAGGAAAATGAACGCTATAAATTAATGGATAAAATGTCTATCAATCTAAAAGAGTCAGACATTAGGAATGTTTTAACTATGATTGGTGAACTTACGGGATTAAATATTGTTATCAGTCCCAATATTCAAGATACCATCACCGCAAACTTGGAAAACGTTACTGTAAAAGCAGCCTTAGATGCTATTTTAAAGCCAAATAACTACAGCTATTTTGTTCAAGATAATATCATAATTGTTAAAGACTTGGATACTCAGTTAATTGGTGAACTAGAATCTGTCGTCATTAGACTTAAATATATCAATTCAAATGACCTCCAGGCGCCACTTTCAACTATTTTAACATCAAGAGGAACGGTCCAATCCTTCCTCCCCGTTGCCTCGATGGCGGGCCAAACAGGTCCTCCTAATATGGCAATTGTATCCGATGTTCAAGAGAACATCCCAAGGGTTTTGAGCATGGTTAAACAGTTGGATAAGCCTATAAAAAATATAAACATTGCTGTCAAATTTATTGAAACACAAATGGATACCTCTAAAGCTTACGGCGTTGATTGGACTAATAGCCCGATACAATTAGGTGGTAGCCCTGATGATACAGTTAATTTCCCAATAAACCTTAGCAATATTACCATTGCAACGCTTAATCCAACCCAGTTTGCTTCCGCTCTGAAGATCATGCAAGCTAGAGGACGAAGCAAATTATTATCAAGTCCTCAAGTAACGACACTTGATAATCATCAAGCCACAACGGAAGTTTCTACAACTGTCTACATCGAAGGGCTAAACTCTGGTGGAAACAATAGCGGGGGAAACAATCAAGGAAATGCTGTAGGTGGTGTCCAAGGTTTATCACTCTATGGGAATACAACAACAGTCCAAGAAAAAGATATTGGTATAAAATTACAAGTAACTCCAAGAATCAATGAAAATAACATAATTACCCTTTTAGTAGATGCAACCGTAGAAGCTTTACTTTCGGCCGCAGAAATTTCTACGGATAAGCCGCGTTCAACAAAGAGAACTGTAACTACACAAGTTTCAGTCTTTAACGGAGAAACTGTTATAATTGGTGGACTCATTGCCGATAATATTATTAGGAATAAAAAATATGTTCCGATTCTTAGTGCTATACCTATTGTAGGTTATTTTTTTAAAACTACTTCTGTTCAGAAAGAGCAACGCGAGTTGCTTATGTTCATCACTCCAACTATTTACGATTAGATAGAATCATTATGCAAAAAGATTATCCATATATTATTATTTCTTTTAGCGTTGCTGTTGTTTTCATTCTTTTAACTCTATTTGGGCTTGGCGAAGGGCTTGAAAACAAACTTCTAGACCTAAGGTTTTTAAATAGAGGGAAAATTGAGACTAGAAGTGATATTGCAACTTTGGACATGGATGCGAAGAGTTTACAAGTAACTGGAAGGTGGCCATGGAGTAGAGAGAAACATATTCCTTCAATCTTAGCTGCAAAAGAGCATGGAATGGATGCCTTAGCTTTTGATATTTTTTTTATTGAAAGACAAGAAAGAAAGTTGGAATTTGAAGATATTTCAACAATAAATGATAGTGTACTAACTCTAAAAGAAGTTAAAAACCTTTTCCCTGATCCTGATATTGAGGTAGCAAATGCCGCTGAAGATGCTGGTAATATTTATTTTGGATACACTTTTTTCCCTCAACCTTCAAAGAAAATGTCCATCAAAAAGCGAACAAACGATAAAGAAAAACGCTTACAAATTTTAAAAGAAAGAAAATTCTATCGACAAATTTCTCCAAACGAATATAAAACAGTAAATGATTTTTATGATATTGACCCTCCTGTTGATGAACTAATAAAATCAAGCAAAGGCACTTACTTTTTTCAAACTGTTGCTGAAGATGACGGAGTAAGTAGAAAATATCCCTTATTTGGTAAATATGAAGATGGACTATTTCCTAATGCTGGATTAGCTTTAGCGCTCGATCATTATAATGTCAATTTTAATGATGTTGAAATCATTCCAGGAAAACATTTATCCATCCCCCTACCTTATCAGGATGAACACGGCCGAGATGCTATCGAAATTCCTATTGATAAACGAGGTCTAATGCAAGTTAACTGGGCTGGTCAATGGGAAGATGAAAATGGAAACTTTGATTTTACGCACTACCCTTATTGGGTTTTAAAAAAATTCAGAGAAACTGAGTATGATAATTTTGTAATGGCTAATGTGAAGAAAATAGCCTTCTCTGATTCAACTCTTCAAGGGGCAAAAAATTTAAAAGCTCTAATGCGTGCAGCATTTAAAGCAAAATTTGCGAGTAAAAAAGATGTGATTAAGGCAGTGAAACAGCTAGCAATGGCTGGTCAAATGGAATCATACATACAAAAGACAAATAATTTAAATACGGGTGAACAGTTTTTTGAAAGCATGGGCCGAAAAGCGAAACCTCAAATGATAAAAATGTATAATGAAATAAAGAATGCAAATATCATTTCCAAAGAACTATTATCAGATTCAAATATCAGTCTCAATGATCTTTTAACATCAAAAAAAATCGTATTTGAAGCACCTATTAAAGGATACAGCATAAGTAGCTTTGACAAACTTAAAAAAGATGTCAGCTCTTTATCGAAGACAACTAAAGATAAAAATTATAAAAAGACCTTAAAAAAATCCCTTGTAGAAATATCCCAGCTTGAAAGAAATTTTTTAATCGTTCAAAATCTGAACAAGCACAGTATTACTGATCAACAAAGACCTCTATATTTTTTCCAAAACAAGGACAGAATCACAGTTGGGAATATTAAAAAAAATACAGCTCGTAGAATTGTACCTTTTGAATTTTATAAGAAAAAATTATTGTATGGTTTAACAGCTGCTGGTACATCAGATCTTGGTTCACAACCATTTAATGGTAGTTATCCTATGGTTGGACTTCACGCAAACGCTTTAAATACAATCTTATCTGATATTTTTATAACCAGGACTTCAAAGATTATTGTTTCAATAATCCTATTGTTTTTAGCGGCGTTATTAGCATTTGGAATTCAAAGACTTAGCCCTGCAATTGGTGGAATCGCTGTTTTAGGACTTATAATAACATATACTGCATCAGCTTTTTGGGCATTTTCAAATTATTACTTATGGTTAGATTTATTTGCTCCAATTGCGACCATAGGACTTGGTTATCTAGGAATAACGGTCTACAACTATATCCAAGAAGAAAAAAATAAACAATTCTTAAAATCCTCATTTGGAACATATATATCTCCTGAGCTAATTGATGAAATGTATGAAAGTGGGAAAGAGCCTGAACTCGGTGGAGAAGAAGGTTATCACACCGCATTCTTTACCGATATTCAAAGTTTCTCGGCCTTTTCTGAAAAACTTTCTGCAAGTGACTTAGTCAGTTTATTAAATGATTACCTAACAGAAATGACTGACATCCTAATGGAGAATAACGGAACATTAGATAAATATATTGGGGACGCTATCGTAGCCTTTTATGGCGCTCCACTTGATTTAAAAAACCATGAACTGATGGCTTGCAGGACTGCAATAAAAATGCAAGAACGCTTAGCTGTATTAAGACAGCAATGGCAAGAAGAAGGTGACCGTTGGCCAGAAATAGTTCATCATATGCAAAATCGGATAGGTATAAATACAGGCAAAATGGTGACTGGAAATATGGGTTCTGAATCAAGAATGAATTATACAATGATGGGTGATACTGTAAATCTTGCTGCAAGGCTTGAAAGCTCAGCAAAGCAATATGGAGTTTATATACAGCTATCTGACAGTACCTATGAAGCAGTAAAAGATCAAGTGGTTGTTCGAGCCCTTGATTTCGTAAGGGTCATGGGTAAAACAGAACCCGTAAAGGTCTTTGAATTAATCTCTGAAAAAGGACAAGAACCAGAACCATACAAAAAAATTCTTCCAATATTTCATGAGGGCTTAGAAAATTATTTCAAACAAGATTGGGACAAAGCAATTGAAGCGTTTAAAACAGCTGATGAATTAGAAGAAATGTTTCCAGGAAGAAAAACGAATCCTAGCAGAATATATATTCCTCGCTGTCAGAATTTTAAAGCGAATCCCCCTGGAGATGATTGGGACGGTGTCTGGACTCAAACCTCTAAATAGGTCTATGTTCCTAAATAGAAATTTTTTCTTTAAAATATCTTTTTTAATCCTTCTCGTTCAAAGAGCAGTTTTTAGTGAAGAGGTATTCGAGATAGATGCTGACCGTAGCTCCATATTACAAAATATAATATCCTCAGATATTGGTATTGCAGATTTAAATAATGATGGTGTTAATGACATTATACTTTCTGGTTATAATAAAATTGGAAATCAAGAAGGGTTATTTTTAAATACCTACAGTATTTCATCTACAGGTGTAATCGACACACTTCAGATGAACCTACTTAGTAATTATTTTACTTACATCCCTGAAAACCATTCATCAAAATATATAGGCGGGGATGGTGGATTATCACTTGGCGATTATGATAGAGATGGACTAATTGATGTATTAATCCATGGCGCTGAGTTTATGCTTTTGACACGAAACTTAGGTGGTAACCTATCTACAAATAATTATATGCCTGGTGACTTTAGTGAAAGTTTAGGCGAGAGCTCTTTGCAATGGGGCGATGTTGATAATGATGGAGATCTTGATCTTTTTTGGATGGGATTAAAAAATGGAAGAACAACAATAACAAATAAGCTTCTTCTTAATCAAATAGATTTTGAAGGGAATACAAATTGGGCGTTTGATAATTCGATTGTAATGCCTGACCTACGTAATGGGGCACTTGCTTGGGAAGATATAGATTTAGATGGAGATCTTGATCTGCTTACAAGTGGGCAACAACTTACTGTTGAATCTGGCGTAACTAAATTATACCTAAATGACCCCCTAGGAAGATTAGGCGAAGATACAAATCAAGAAATTGCAGCATTAAAAGGAACAGCAATTTGTTTTTCAGATTTAGACAATGACACAGATTCAGATTTAATTATTTCTGGTTATAGTCCTATAGATTCTTCATTAAAGACATTGATATATATTAATGAACCCACGGGAAACTTTAGACTAGCTGATGAACAAATTAATTTTGGAACCATATTTGGTTCTATTAAAGCAATCGATATTAACATGGATGGATTTAAAGATATTGCGATAAGTGGAGCTGTTCAACATAGTATTAATTATGATAGTATATATCTAATTGACACACTTCAAATGAGTGAACAAGGCGATGTTTTAGAAGCAGATACTACGGTACTTTTGCTTAACCCGAGAGATAGTGTTTGGGCATTAGAAGGAAAAATATTTTTAAATAGTGGTAATGGTGAACTTGAATTCAATGATATTCAAACAATTGAAGGTGCTCGAACTATCTCCTTTGTTGATGTTAACCAAGATAAAAAACCGGATATTATTGCTTCTGGAACTACTGAGGTTGGAGATAGTGATAGCTCTTTTGTATCGGTTCTGTTAAATGTTTCGGTTGGTTCAAATAATAAGCCAACACCCCCAACAATTTTAGAGTCATTCGCAATTAGTAATAGAGCTATTTTTAATTGGGGTGCTGGCAGTGATGACATCGCACCTGCCCAGACTCTCCACTATAACCTTTCGATCGCAAGAGTATTAGATGGAAATGAAACCAAGGCACTAATTCCAGAGATTGTTGCTTATAATAATTCTAACGTCGGGACTAGACTCATAAGGGAGTTTACCAATATCCCATGGGGTAATTACAATTGGAAGGTTCAAACTATTGATCCATCAGGTGTTATTTCTGATTGGTCTGAAGAAAAAGAACTATTCATACCTCGATTAGTAAAATCCTTTCAATCTATTCCTGGTTACTCTTATGGTATTTCTAGGTGGAGCGATATTAATGATGATGAACTTTTAGATTTAGCCATAACAGGGAACCTTTATACAGGGTCGAGTAAAACACAAATATATTTAAATGATGATGGAATTTTAAATGTTGATAACCTCCAGCCTCGCATGGCAAATGTCTATGGCGGTCACCTAAGCTTTGTTGATTATAACAATGATGGGTTTTTGGATATCTCCATGACAGGGATTGCCACAATAAACTTTTCAACATTTACAGCTCTTCTGCTATATAAATATGAAAACGGAAACTTCATGTTAGATGAGCAAGAGAATCAGCTATCTGCTTCCAGCGGGTATTGGGGCGGTCAATACAACCACGATTGGGGTGACTATGATAATGATGGAGACCTCGATTTAGTTAGTGGAGGTATAAGTATTTTTGACAATACTAATTATCTAAACGTATTTAACAATTCAAATGGACTATTATCAATTGATACAACACAAACTGATTTGGTGCCCTTATTCCCCTCCGCAGTTGTGTGGATTGATATAAATCGTGACAATCATTTAGACTTGTTGGCTTTGGGACGGCTAGGCTCTGACGGCATTTCGCACATGTATATTAATGATAGCACAGGAAATTTAACGCTATCATCAGAACAACCATTTTCAATTCCCTCTACATTGCATGCTATTTCTGTAGGAGATTATAATAATGATAGCTTTGATGATATCGCCGTCGCACACCTTGATGGTTCAAATATGCATACAAACATTTATACTAACGAGAATGGAACAAGATTCACGCTTCAACAAGAGCTCGAAGGAGCAACCTATTCAAGCTTAGACTGGGGTGACTATGACAATGATGGCGATCTTGACTTAGTAAGCAGTGGGTATACCGGAACATTAATTACTGACTTAGGGCAAACAGAGTATATCAATCCTATAACAAACATTTATCAACAAAATGAAAATGGCCAATTTATATTAGACTCTTCATTATATATGCTAGACAGCGTCGGCCTCTCTTCTACCCAATGGGGTGACTATGATAATGATGGAGATCTCGACTTATTAGTAACTGGAGAGACAGAAGAAAAAGAGCTTATTACTAGAGTCTATGAAAATTTAGAAGGCTTTACAAACCCTAACAATAAACCCACAAAACCAATAATGCTTTTAAGTGACGTAAATATAGATTCTGTTTACATCAGTTGGCAGGGTGGTATCGATACTGATAATCAAAGTGGATCAGGAAGAACTTCTGATATCGCTTTGAAATATCAATTGCAAATGGGCGAAGACCAAAATTATAGCCTTGCAGGAAATACTCATTCAATAATCTCAGGAAAATATGGAACGGGGAGAATGGGTTCTAGATCAGGGACAAACCATGTAATAAATAGCTTACCAGAAGGCAGGTATCAATGGAGAGTGAGGTCTATTGACCACAGTTTAGGTTCCTCAGAATGGTCTAATTGGGATTATTACTATATTGACCAAACCCCTCCAGAAGTTGATACAATTCAAGTTAATTATGGTGTTGGTGGTCAAATAATTATTATCGTCAATTTTAAAGAAGAATTTGAAATGAATAATTCTTCAGAAGCTGAACCATTTATCTATGCCGTACATCCAGATATGAATGATATTGATGGTGACCAGATAAGCGATACTTTAGTTGTGGTTAAACAAAGTTATAGTGCCACTGTATGGACCGGGCTCCTTAGCCTTCCAGATAATTATATTGGAAAATCAATAAAATTACATATCTCAAATGCGAAAGATATGCGTGGAAATATCATGAAGCATTCTGTATACTTTAAAACTCCTCAAAAAATCATATCACAGGCAGGAGGAAGTGTTGTAAGCTCAGACGGGAATGTTTCAATTTTATTTCCTCAAAATGCTGTGAATGAAGATGTTTCTATTTCAATAAATCCATTAATTGAAATAGCAGCCATCGACACAAATCTTATATCAAATTTTTATACAATATCACCCTCTGATTTAGAATTAAAAAAACCAACTATAATAAGAATAGCAGTTCCTGCTAATGAAATAGACGGCAGTCAACAAAATCAAAACTTACATATTGGAAGGTTAAATACAATAACTGGAGAAAAAACAACTATAGGCGGGTCAATCATAAGTGTAAATGGAACTCCATACTTACAATCGCAATTATCACAGTTAGGCGTTTTTGCAGCGTTCAAATCTGATAGTACAATCAGTGTTGATTCACTAAAAACGGATAAGATAATATGTCAACCAAGGATATTCTCTCCTGCGGGCTCTGTATTTGAGTTTCCACATACAAATATTTTATTTGATCTACCTAGTTCAGATAATGTAACTGCAAGAATATTCAATGTTTCTGGAAAAATAAAGAGGACATTAAAGCCTGAACAGAAATTAGGGCCTGGAAGCAACGTGATTATCTGGGACGGTAAAGACTTTGATGGTAGCGTGGTACCTAGCGGTTTATATATTGTGACTCTTGAATCTTCTGAATCGATATTCAGAACTACTGTCGGGGTCCTGAATCGATGAAAAAATTAATTTTTACTTTTTTTGTTATTTCTTCAGCGCTCTTATCCCAAGAACAAATATTCGTTGGAACGCGGCCACTAGGAATGGGTGGTGCTTTCATCGCTGTAGCTGATGATGGTAATACAATTACCTGGAACCCTGCGGGACTTCCTCGCTTGCGAAGAAAAGAATTTACATCAAGCTATGCTGACCTTTATGCTATGGATATTACACATTCATATACCGGTATCGTTTGGCCATTTGGTGACCGTGTTGCCGTAGGGTTTGATTGGTCTAATATTGGTTATGATGATCAAGAGCTTAACTATAGTGAAAATAAATTAAACTTCTCCATAGGATATCAACCGTTTAAACTTGTTTCAATTGGTGGAACATTTAAATATATATCCAGAGATATGGGTCTTGATGGAACGTCATACGGAAAGTCAACTGGAATTGGATATGATTTGGGACTTCTAGTTTCTCCACACAAAAAATTGCGATTTGGTCTCGGTGTTTATGATCTTGGTGGCACAGATGTTACCTACAAACAAAATAAAGTAGATGAACAACTCTTAGGGCAAGCATTTAAACTTGGTATCGCCTATTTCCCAATAGATGGTTTAACGCTTGCGATGGATATAGATAATGATAGGGCTCATGTTGGTGGAGAATATTTTGTAAAAAATCGAATTGGATTCAGAGCGGGTTTTCAACAAGATCTTAATGGAGAAGAAAAACTATTAATCCCTTCTGCGGGTATTACCTTAAAATTTAAAAGTATCGTTTTTGAATACGGATACGAATCACATCCTTATTTAGAACCAACATACAGATATTCATTATCATTACAGTTGAGTCCAGCTGTTGTCAGTATCAATTCAGCAAAAATAAATCATAATCCTATATTTAGATCTTTACATAGATATTATGAAGGAACTCCTTTTGTGAAAACAAATATCAAAAACATTTCAGATGCTGAACTCCCTGTTGATATTTCGTTTTTCATCCCTACGATGATGGAGAACCCGCATACTGAATCAATTACTCTTCCGCCAAAATCTGATGAAACGTATAACCTGGGTGTCTCTTTTTCTTCAGACGTTTTAACATCGGCAAAAGCTTCATTTGATAATCTTGTTCAGCCTGATATAAAAGTCACTTACAAACAAGACGGCGAAGAAAAACTTGCTCAGAAAAAATTAGAATCATCCTATGTTCTTGGAAAAGGAAAATTAACTTGGAGTGATCCTGAAATGATTGCTTCCTATTTTACAACCCAAGATGTTGTCGTAGATAAATTTGCTAGAACAAATATTCAAGCATATTCTGAAGTCCTAAAAAAATATTTTGGAAAAACGAATTTAGGAAGAGCTATCATTTTGTATGATGCTTTGGGAACATTTGGCTTAGTTTATAATGTCGACCCTTCTACTCCCTTCCTTCAAATATCTGATGATAAATCAGCTTTTGATACTGTTAAATACCCCTGGGAACTTTTAGACGATAAAATTGGTGATTGTGATGACCTTGCTACTCTATATAGTACTTTATTAAATAATATTGGTATTGAAACTATGTGGCTTGATGTCTTTAAACCTGGGGAAGGTCATGTTTTTTTAATGTTTGATAGTGGCGTCGACCCAGATGATGTTGATCGATTATTTTTAGATAGAAATGAAGTTGCGGTATTTGATGATAAGGTATGGATTCCTGTTGAAGCTACCTTGGTCGGCAAACCATTTTTTAGTGCCTGGAAACAAGGAGCACTAAAATATTCTCAAATGAAAGCAGATCAATTTGTAAATGAAATAAACATGACAAAAGCCATGGCAAAATATTTACCTGGCTCCATTGCTCCTGAGGAAGTTTATATACCTGACCCAACAGGGGTTAGTGAGCTTCTTGAAGAAGATATTAGACAATACATAAAGTGGCTTGATCAAGTAGTGGCAAAAGGTATTGAAGGCAAATTAGAAACGGCTGATGATTATTATGATGTTGCTGTTCTTTATATGGAGTTTGGAAGATACCAGAGCGCAATTGACAATCTAAATACGGCAATGAATATCACACCAAATTTCCCTGATGCATTAAATACCTTAGGTGTTTGCTATACGAAGCAGGAAGAATATGAAAAATCTATCGAATTTTATAATAAAGCCTTAGAGCAACAATCAAACCATCCTGGCTTTATGTTAAATATTGCAATTTCACAGTTCATGCTAGGAAATAAAGGATTAGCAAAACAGACCTATGATGAGGTTGTTCAGATTGCTCCTTCCTTTTCAGGTAAACTAGAGGATATTCTTGGCGCAGCAAAAGCATCAATGGGACCAATGGCCAGCTCAAATACAATTAGTCTATCTGCGGATCTGGAGGCGGATCTTGATGCAGAATCTTCAAAAGGATTAAATGAACTAAAAGACTCCGCTCCTAAGCTTGAGCCAGAAGCTGTCCAACGTGCTTCATATAGAGCTCGCAGAGCAAAGAGTGATAATGCCGTTGGAATTACCTTTGCGCAAATTGGAAATAATGCAATGGCAGTAGATTATTTTAGAAAAGCGATGGACAAAGATCCGGAAAATGATGAATACAAAATCAATCTAGCTGTAGCCTTATACCGCATCCGAAGCTACGATAGCGCTTTCCAACTTTTTGAAGAAGTCAAACTGAAGAGTCCAGAATTGGTGGGGCAAGTGAGCTTTATAGAAAGTATGGGCGAAAAACCATCTAAATACAAAAAATTTGATTCATAGTGCACAATGTCGTAATATTTAAATAATGAAAAAGTTCTATTATATATTACCTATATTATTCTTTTCTCTAGTAACTGCTCAAGAAGACGAAGAAGACATCAACATGGATGATCTTTGGGACACTACCGTTTGGGAAGAAATCGAAGAAATAAATGAAGTTGAAGGGGAAGTTGAACAAGTAATAACTGTGGCTGGTGTTCGCGGAGCTGAAGCTGAGGATGAAGCTCTACATCATCTTTATTATAGAAAATCCATGAAAGGCCCTAATAAAATGGAACTGCAGTCGGCTTTAGGAAAACTTATGAAAACACTTAGCAGATTAGAGAAAAAAAATAAGGACCATGCTAAAATTCCTGAAGTTAGGCATTATATGATTCAAATATATCGGAAGCTAGGTGATGAGAAAACCGCTAGAGCTAAAGAACAAGAACTAATTACTCTTGCTCCAGAGTCAAAATGGGCAAAAGCTTACGCTGCAAAATAAATAATTATTTCTGTATCCTTAATCCAAATCCAAGTTGCATGCCTGTCGCGTTATTAAATATTCCACCTAACTGACCTCCACTGATATCGAAAATTACTGAGCCCATTTTAAGGCTCATTCCAGTTCCCCATCCAAAACTATTTTCGCCTCCAAATGATACTCCAAAATAGAATGGAGATTTAGAGTTAGGATAAAATTCTGATCCTAAAGATATGAGTGGCGTACTGCTGGCCCAATAACTTTTCCCAAAATCAATTCGAATATTTGCATCTAAGGTCACCCATTCTACCGCTTTATAGGTACCGCTAATATTTATAGAAGTTGGTAAACTTGTTTTATAGCTAGAACTCTCTTTTACTTCAGATTGATTTAAAAGATTTGTTATAGAATCTGCTTCCGCTATATCTTCCGGTGTAAGCTCTCCTAATACACTAGCTGTATATACGGTTGCACCACTCCACTTAAATGAAGCAAAAATATTATCGATGCCAGCACCAATAGTTAGTTTCTCATCAATTTCTGTTATAATACCTAGATCAAAACCAATCCCAATTGGAAAAGAACCTTTTGGAATAGAATCATCTATGGAAACTGGAAGCGATGCACCTAATTCTATATCAGCATCAATTAGAGTATTGGCATCGGTTCCTTGGATTTTTCCATTAACGCTTGCTGTATGTACTTCCGCAAGGCCAATAAGCAGGTTAGATCTTAAGCCAGCATAACTTTTCTGCCCAAATGGAATAATACCTGGTTTAAGTATAAACCCTTTTGAATAAGATATCGGCAAGTAAGTAATGTGCTCCATTTCTAAAGAGCTAATATTTAATTCTTTTCCTTTTTCTAATCCTATAAATGGAACTTGAGCAAGCCCGCTTGGAATGTTTACAGAAGTATAGCTAACTACTTGTCCAAGGCTTACCACATTTGATCCAAAACTAAAATTTATTAATGGGAGACTAGAGAAAACAGGAACTTGAATATTAATATCATTAGAGATACCTTTTAAAAAGTCTTTTCTTTCTTGTGCATTCCTTAAATCTTTTCCACCAAATAATTGATTACTAATCCAATTCGGTGTAATTGAACCACTCCCCAAACCAAAGGACACGTTAAAAAGACTCATACTAAAATTAGATTCAGAGATTAATGAATCCGCTAGCAATGAGTCCGCGGATGCAATGATATCTTCTATTTTTATTGAAAGGGAATCAGGACCACCTTCATCAGCACTTTCAAATTCTGAAAACTCATTATCTAGGCTATCACTATCCGTGGTGTTTATATCTTGAAATGCATTAACTAACTCACCCGATTCTTCTAATGGCAGATTATTAACTGTGGCTTCACTATCTAATTGAGCTGCTTTATACCCTAAAGTAGCAGGGTTATGAAAAACATTCAATTGCCCATGCATTCTTAATTTATTAGCACCTGAGGTCGCTATATCTACTGGACTAGTTTGACAAAAGATGAAAGACAATACTAAAGAAAATTTAATTAAATTTTTCATTTTATTCTTCGTCCGCCAATGTAGATAAATCAATTGAAGATGATACACCATCAATTGTTATTTTAAGTGTGTCTGTACTCAAAAATTTTACGGGTGTACCTTCATTTGAAATGACACTGATTTGTGGCTGTATCCAACTAGGAGATCGTTTCAATAACTGAAATGCGTCTTCATCTAAATATATAGTATCAACAATACTCGCATCAGGAGAAAAGGTAAACCCAGATAATAACGTATCAACTTCTCCATTTTCGATAGCTAGTGAATCAGGACCTAAAAGGACGGATACGCTTGCACCAAATTCCCATTGATTATTGATTGTCATAACAAGCGCTGCATCAATAATTTCATCAGGAATACCTAGACTATCTCCTTGTTTAACAAATTCAACCGGGTCTGGACTTATCAATGCACCATCATCTACCAAGAACATTAATGGGGCTCTAACAGACATAACGCCAGAAAGAGAATCATCACTTGCGACTGTACCAACAGAGTCTAAGTCTCCAACCTTCGCTGAACCTCTTGCTACGATGCGGTCAGGTCTAATATTAATAAGTTCAGATGCATTTGAGATTTCAATGTTAGGGTTTGCATGGATATTTTGGTTAACCATTCTAGTTATTGAATCACCGTTTGTATCATTATACGCAGTGATACTTAGATTTAAGTAAACAGGAAGATCAATACTAGAATTAAAATCAAGAAACATCTCAACATCATTAAAATCAAACCCATCAAGTTCTTCTGGAAGAGCATCAATGGTTTGTTCAACAGGATCAATATCAATGAAAACTGGATTAATTTGACCAGTAACAGATTGGAAAGCCATATCAGTCATATTTACAGAGATAGAAATAGAGTCACTCAAAGACAAAGTCATTTCTTGATCTGAAGGCAATGAAATATTTGAGACATAGTTTACTTTTTGAGTATCAACGTCTGAGGGTAAAACTAAATTATAACCACTTAAATCTATCTGGACCTCAGATATTCCTGAGTTAATTGTAAAAGTAGTGTCTAGCGAAATAGAGTTCTTATAAAATTCAGTAATTTGAAAAAACACATCAGCAACGACCCCAATACTATTATTAATTGACAGCGAAAGCTCGCCTGATTTTAAAAGTGCATTGTGAACGATCGTTGAATCATCTAACGATATCGAGTTTGAATCTGACATTGCATCTTGCGCAAAAAACCCTCGGACCGTCGAGAATCCTAAACCTGTAACAGTAATATCAATATCCATAGAATCTAATAAGCTGTAAGTCCCTACCTCATACACCGTCTGGACATCAGCGGTATAGTTAAGAGATTGGCTATCTCGAGGCATAACAATTTTATATCCATTTAAATCAACTTCTATAGGGTCTAAAACTCCAAACATTGCACCTGTGTTTATAATTAAGGGTTCATTGCTTGAGACATTTATAATTTCATTTATAGTAATCACTGCTGTTGGCGCACCCTCAGAACTAGTGTTAATACTATTAGAGACGTCCAGAATGAGGCTTCCACTATTTAAGTATGCCTCAAGAATATCAGAATCACTTTCAATATTTATTTCTCCCTCAAAACCAAGATCTTGAGGCGTTACCATTCCTTCAAAGTTTGAAAATAATAACTGCTGGCCTTCAACTGAACCTTCTAAAACAATATTAACTATTATACTATCTATGGATTTAATCTCAACAAAATCATCGCCCGAATCATTTGTTGTAACGTCATATGAATAAATAACGGACTGATTATCAATCGCCATTGAAAGCGTGTAGCCAGAAATATCAGTTTCATTTAAAATATTTTCTGAGTTTGCAGATATATTGATATTCGTCTGAAAATTATTACCATTTGCAGCTTTTAAAGACGGTATAGATAAAATCATATTACTAGCAACGCTCATATAATTATCAATATCTATTGATAATTTTCCACCACTAATTGTTGCAAGGACAACTTTGTTTGAATCTGCTGCTAAACTTATTGAACTAGATTCTGAAATGGTTTGAGCAGGTATTTTTGCATTCGCTGAAGTAACCTCTAATCCGCTTCCAGATATCTCTACAGAAAATGAAGAAATTTTTGCGGCCTCATTAATCAATACATTGGATTCACCTGGGCTACTTCCTGTGACCTCAACAATGACATTACCTGGAAGTGTAAGTCCAGATAAATCTAAAAGAGCTGACTGCTGCGAACTACTATTGATTGGCCCTTGAATAGTTGTTGTCCCGCCTGTTATGTCTGATCCATCTGCCTTTTTTAATTTAACGTCCACATCACCAAGGGGTATAACAAGGTTATTTATAATTGTAATAGAAAGAGATCCTGAATTAAATGCAGCTTCAGAGAAATCATTGAAACTAAAACTATTTGTAACAGGCTCTAAGTCAAAAGAGGGGATAGTAACCGTGTTCCCATTTGGAATGTCTGAAACGCTTGGATAGATAGATGAAAATAAATAGGGTTCTGTTGATTGAGGTTCGATGTTATCTAGCGTAATTAACCCTACCTCTGAAACTACTTTATTTTCAACAGCATCAATACCAACGGGATCAAATCCAATTTTTTCTTCCACTTCTGAATCTTCAATTGTCACATTGTCAACATTCTGAGAAAACTGTTTATTGATATCTTCAATAGAAAGCTTGTCCCCAACTTCTTGCTTTTCAATATTTACTGTTTTATTAAATACAAATATTGAATCGCTTAAACCATATGACTCTTTTGTGATGCTTGAATCACCTGTTAAGATATCAACATCATTTAGCGTAATCGATTCTTGATAAATGGAAAATCCTAATTCAGGTTGAATAATAGGTAATTTGTCCAGATCAGGCTCAATTGAGCATGAAGATAAAAGCGCAGCTGCTAATAAAAATAAATTATATTTTTTATCATCAATCATAGGAAAATCTTATTCAAAAAGGGAAATGAAAATAAGAAGATATTATGATTTAATAAATGATGATTTGATTCTATTTTAATAAAATCATTTTCTTTGAAGCAAAAAAGCCGTTTGCTTCAATTGTATAGATATACATACCAGCTGAAACAGGATCACCTTTTTCATTAGTAGCATTCCATAATACGTTTTTATATCCGGCATCTTGTGAACCACTAAATAACGTACGAACCTTAGAACCTAGCATGTCATAGATCACAATTTCTACAGCACTAGTATTAGGAAGTGTGTACATGATCTGAGTGCTTGGGTTAAAAGGGTTTGGATAATTTTGAAGTAGTGCAAATTCCATCGGTATCATTTCTTCTTCAACTCCAAGCGTCACCATAGCAGCATTAGATGGATCGCTTTCATTTCCACTTACATCAACAGCTGTCACCCAATATTCAAATTCACCAGATTGATTAACATTATCTGAGTAGAAGTTGGTTTCCGTTGAAATAATAGTAGCAGATCCACCTGCGATAACATTTTGTCTATATAAGTTGTAGTGACTTAAATCTTCTGCTTCAGAATGAACCCAATCGAGATCAACAACTTCTCCAGAGAAACTTGCAACAAGCTGCTGAGGTATTCCTGGAAAAATATTATCAATAGAGTAACTTGTGACTGGGTCTGAATCAAAAAAGATATTTTGATTAATCGTGTGCGCTGTCACCATAAATGTACTTTCAAAAATACCTTCTTGAGTTGAATCACCTAAGGTTGGAACAACCATACTATACACATCAGAACCCCTATATGGAACCGTTGAAATCAAGTTCCATTCTTCATCCATTCTCCAAATACTATATTGAGGAAAGATTTCATACTCGCGAGGATCACCAGGCGTCCAAGCTAATTCTAATTGCCCACCTTGATCATTTGGAACGTCTTCTAAAAATACAACCGTAGGCGGTTCCGGAGCGTCTGGCGCTACAAAATAAATATCATAATTAATGACATTATCTTCAATCGTAAATGCATTCGGCACATAGACAGATTGATAATTTGAACCAGGTACCCAAGCATATAAACTATATGTCCCATTTATTAATGCAAGCGTGTACGCTCCATTTTCATCGGAAGATATGTACGCTTGATAAGTTAAATCTGAATTCCAAATATTTAACCAAACCGTTGCGTTATCTCCTTCATTTAAATGGACTAAACCTGCGAATCCCCCATCAAATTGAGCAACTGGAGTAAGGGTAAAATCAATGTTTTGATCGCTGCCAGAAAGCTCAACACTATATTCAAAAGTCATATAATAGTTTGTATTACCAGCTCCAAAATCATAACGACCATTTGGAACTTGTAACGTATATTCACCAGCCTCATTTGTAAAGGTACTTGCAATCGTATATCTTTCCCCTTCCGGAGATACAAATACTTCTATATCAAACAGACCATTTCCGCTCGGGCCAGCAACAATTCCAGAAACTGTATTGAGATAGACTTCGTCTAAATAAAAATCGCGAGTAAATGATTGCCCAGAAACAACTGATAATGTGTCAAAATGTTCTTCATGATTATTAGCCGTAATAGATATATAGTATTCTGATTCAGGTAAAAATAATTGATAAGAACCCTCTTCTGATGTTTCAATTGAAAACAACTGTGTAGTGTTAACATTGTAAGCGTTGATAGTAGCGGAGCCTATTGTACTTTGATCAATATTTGAAAATACTGTCCCGGAAATCATACCAGGATCAGGATCATCACCTTGCATTAAAGTAATATCCATTTCATGGGAAGACCCTACTTCAAACGCTATATCACTAGCAGATTGAACACTTGTTTCATAACCATTAGCACTTACAATCAATACCCCATCATCACAATCACCAGAGTAATAATTAAATAAACGATAGGTACCAAGTGCGCCTGTGTGATCCCAATCGCTTGCTTGATCACAGTTAAGTTGAATTTCTGCATACGGAATTAACTCATTCGTTTCAATATCCTTAATTGTTCCGTACAACCTGGAGGCAGAAGACATCTCAGCAATGCCAACATTTATTTCTTCCTGCGAACCAGAACTTAGAAAAAAGGCATCATGCTCTACCCAGTATCCATCCGCATACACAAATAGATCATAATCTTTTTCACCCGGTACTTGAACCATGAAATAACCATTCTCATCTGTCAAAGATTCAATTGTTTCCATTTCTTCATCTGTGTAAGCAAGGAGTACCGATGCACTTGCTAACGGTGTGTTTGTATACCAGTCTGTAACCGTACCTTCGACAATAGCGTCTTCAAGTACATTTAAGGAAGCATTGAGATTCGTCTCTTCGAAAGGAGCGACATAAAGATATTCGTTGTGATCTACTAACCCTTCATAAGAAATATTAACAAAATAATTTAAAGAGCCGACAAGATCTAAACTATATGTACCATTT
>CAJQGZ010000090.1 GCA_905478065.1 uncultured bacterium
AGAAATAAAATATTTTCATCAATTATTCAAGCAGTAGCATTGTCGATTGCAAATGAAACTGGAAAAGAAGTTAAAATAGCAATGGGAATCCATGCAGGTGATCATGAAATTTATCCTGATTGCAGACAAGAATTTAGAGATGCCGACTACAAAGCATTTTTAGAAGGTAATTGGAAAGGACATAAAGTAAAGACCTACACACCATATTTAAATGGAGATAAATTTGATATTTTAAAAGATGGAGAACAGTGTTGTAAATTGTTAGAGGTTGATTTTGATGAAGTTTATAAAAGAACTAATACATCTTACAAACCAATTTTTATAGGTTCAGTTGATGGTAATGATGGTTCTATGAGAGGAGAATGGTACTCAGATTACAAATCAGCTTCCTCAGTTGAAAGAATAGAAGCATTTATTAAATTAGGAAGACCCGACTCAGTAGATTACGCAGATGAAAAAGGACCAGTAACCTGGGAAACAGTAAAAGAACACGCAGAACAATTATTATATGATTGGGCTGTAGATAAAGGAAGAGATTAATATGAGCGATAGAGAAATAATGGATTCTAAATTTAAAGGAGAGAATCAAATACATAAATTTATAAAACAAAATCAAGAACACATGCCAGATCAAAAATGGCATAGAATTGTTAGTTTTGTTAAGTCTGGAATTAGAATAGTAGGTTATTGTTTTATTCCCTTTAATTTGGGAATAGCAACTTCTCTTCTTATATCTAGTGAAATAGTAGGAATCGTAGAAGAATTAGTATAATGGGAAAATATCAATCAACAAAAATATTTGACAACTACTCAGTTGCCTTAAGACAATGGAAAGCATCACACTCACACTGTGAATTATTACATGGATATGCTTTAAAATTTAAAGTATGGTTTGAATCTAATACACCAGATGATGAAAATGATGGTTTAGACGATATGAATTGGATTGTAGACTATGGTGGATTTAAAGATAAACCAATTGGTAATGGCTTAAAAGCGTGGATGAATGATAAATTTGACCATACTTTACTAATTGAAAAAGATGACCCATATTTAGATTTCTTCCAATCAGCAGCAATGGAAGGTATTTGTAAATTAGTAGTAATGGATAAAATGGGGGCAGAAAGTTGTGCCAAAATGGTTTACGAACACTTTAATGAAGTTTTATCTAAAACCGATGCAGGAAGATGTAAAGTAGTAAAGGTAGAATGTTTTGAAAACGATAAAAACTCAAGTATATATTATGAAAAGGATTGAAGACTATGATAAAGTACTCCCAGTACTAGAACTATACAGATGTGTTCAAAGTGAAGGCAGTAGATTTGGAAGACCAACAATTGCAGTAAGAACTACAGGTTGTACTCACAGGTGCTTTTTTGGAGAAGGTGGTTGGTGTGATTCTTGGTACACAAGCATTCATCCAGAAAAAGGTACATTTACATTTAATGATATTATAAAAATATATGACGACAACCCCCACATAAAAGAGATGATGCTGACAGGGGGTTCACCAACTATGCATCCCGCACTAGTAAACGAATTAACACACTTTGCAAATGAAAGAGATATTATCATTACGATTGAAACCGAAGGAAGTCATTTTCTTGATACTGACTATCCTATATCTCTCATTTCTCTTAGTCCTAAGTTTAGTAATTCTATACCCGTACTCGGTGCTATTACACCTCAAGGAAAAGTTGCGGACGAAAGAATGATTAAACAACATAATAAGTTTCGACTTAATTATGAAAAAATAAGACAAACACTTGACTACCATAAAGACTATCATTACAAACCAGTATGGGATGGTACTGATGAAAACCTAAAAGAAATTGAAGCCTTTAGAGTTAAAATGGAAATCCCAAAAGATAAAACATACATAATGCCTGCAGGAGATACTAGAGAAACATTAATAAAAATGTATCCTCTTGTATTTGAAATGTGTGCCGAGAAGGGATATAACATGACAGGTAGAGATCATATAATTGCTTTCGATACAGAAAGAGGAGTTTAATATCAAAAAAGTATGACAGAAACAGCAAAACAAATAGTAGAAATAGTAAATCAAACATCTAATGATTATGATGCGGTTGAAGAAGTTACTAAATTTTTAGATGATAATTTTATAAAAGTAAAAAAGTAATATGAGTGAAAAAAACACAAGAAGAAAATTCCACACTGACATTGAATGTGTACAGAAAGGATTTGCGAATGGGGTAGCATCTGATCATCCTCTTAACGAAGATGAAAAACAAGCAATGATAGACGAAGCAGCAGAACATTATGGTAATTTCCTTACAGCATTAAAATGTGATTGGCAAAATGATCCAAATTCAATGGAAACACCTAAACGTGTAGCGAAAGCTTATGTCAACGATTTATGGGCGGGTAGGTACAATGAACTATCAGGTGTAACTTCATTTCCATCAGATGGTTATCAAGGAATTGTTTTAGAAAAAGACATACCAGTAGTATCACAATGTTCGCATCATCATCAAACTATTTTAGGAAAATGTCATATCGCTTATATACCTGGAGAAGAAGGTAGAGTAATTGGTTTATCTAAACTAAATAGAATAGTAGACCACTTTGGTAGAAGAGGAGCCATTCAAGAACAACTAACAATGGCTATCCACAATGCTGTAAATAAAGTAGTTGAAGGTAATCAAGGAGTTATGGTTATGATAAATGCAACTCACAATTGTGTTTCCTGCAGAGGAATTAAACATATGGGCGCTAGTATGATAACTTCAGAAGTAAGTGGAGTATTTGCAGACCATGAGAAGACGGCCAAGCAGGAAGTTATGCACATGATTGGATTCGGATTGGATGCTTACAGATAGTATTTATATGTATAAACATAACCCCCAAAAATATAATTATGGACACAATGAAAACAATTATTAATTCGTCATGGTTTAAAGCTGCCCTAGCAGGTGGTGTAGCCATAGCACTATTCGTTACTGGTAATACTATGTACACTGGTATAGCATTAGGAGTAGGAATAAGAGAATTATTATTGGCTTTTAAGAGTTAATTAAGGGTTACTACCCCTAAAAAAAATTTAAGAGAACATAGTAAAAACTTTGTTCTCTTATTTTTATTTCGTACATTAAAATGTTAAATTAAAATAAATAAAAGTTATGGCTTATTGGCAAGTAAAAGTAAAAGTACAAACAGAAGGTGACAACGGAAAAGTTAGAAATCACCAAGAATTATTTCTAGCAAACGCTGAATCAGCGACAGAAGCAGAAACATTAGCACACAAAGAATTTGAAGGAGAATCTTTCTACGATTTTGAAGTAGTAGATTGTAAGAAAACTAAGGTAATTAAGATATTATCATGATAGCGATTTACGCACACAAGGCAGACCCTCGGGCTGTTGTGCCCGAAGTAGCTTATGGGGGTACTAGTGCTTGTTTTGATATTACGTGTATTGAAACAACCACTATTCCTGCTAAAGGAAGCGCTGTAGTTCCAAATGGTTTAAATCTTACAATTCCTCAAGGAGAAAATTATTGGATGCAAATTCAATTAAGATCCTCTAAAGGTTTCAAATACAGTTTAATTCCCCACTATGGTTGCGTAGATGCAGGATACACAGGGGATTTAGGTGTGAAGATTTACAACGTTGGAGATGAAGATGTTGTAATTGAAGCTGGAGAAAGATACGCTCAAATAGCAGTAATTCCAAAACCAGATTACACTTTAGTAGAATTAAACAGCGAAGAATATCAAAAATTAAAAGAAGACCAATCTCGAGGAGATGGTGGATTTGGAAGTTCAGGAAAGTAATTTATGTATAAAAATGTTTTTGTAGAAAGAGGTGAAGAATGGAACGTCTGGGATGTACATTTATGGGACGATGATGGTTATAAAGTAGAGCAATTTCAAAACTTTGCTTTTGTAGAGTGTAGTGAAAATCAAGCTACACACAGAGGAATCAACAACGAACCTGTAAAGAAAATTCACAGATGGGGAAAGGATACTCCCAACATCCATTATGGAGATCATACTAGAGGAAACATACATATTAAATACTTAGTTGACAAGTATGGAAATGACGATACTCCGTCAACTACCCACAATGAAATGTTTTTTGATATTGAAATTGAGATGGGGGGCGCTTTAACTCCAGAATATATTAAGAGCGCCCCTAAACCTATAACCTCAATTGCTTGGTGGGATAAACAATGTGATGAATGGAAAATTATCATTGTAGATAAAAAGAACCAACTCGAAAATTACACAGACGAACAAGGTAGAGAAGTTATCCCAACTTCTAGCGAACAAGACTTAATTTCAGTTTTTTTAGATCACTATGAAAGAATAGCCCCTGACATTTTAGTAGGATATAATAGTGATTACTTCGATATCCCTTATCTATTTTACAGAATAAGGAGGGTAATGGGAGAAAGATATTCCAACAGATTATCACCTATTAGAACAGTAAGAGAACAAACATGGAGTGAAGATCAACCAATTAAAATAGCAGGTGTTTCTTCATTAGATTACTTTAGATTACATAAAAAATACCACCACAGAGATGAACCTTCTATGAAATTGGATTATTTGGGGGAAAAATATGTAGACCAAAAGAAAATAGAGTATGAAGGAACTTTAGATACCCTTTTTAGAGACGATATAAATAAATTTATAGAATATAACTTTGTAGATGTTTTGATTTTAAAGAAATTAGATGAAAAACTACAATACATTGACTTAACTAAAAATATAGCTCACAAGGGAAAAGTTCAATACGACGAAGTATATGTTAGTACAAGGGTACACGATGGTGCTATATCTGCCCACCTTTTAGAGCAAGGAATAGCCCCACCTAACAAAGATCCTGAAAACGAAGACTCAGGATATTCTGGAGGATATCTATTCTGCCCTCAAACGGGAGTATTTGAATTTATGTTTGATGAAGATTTAACTTCCCTATATCCTTGTATTGCAATGTCCTTAAATATTGGACGAGATTCTTTAATTTTTAGAATATTAACTTCTGATAGTAGAGACAATAGGTTAGGTTTAAATGATTTAAAGGAAATGGATCCCGACAAATCGATTGAAATTGAAACTTACGAAAGAAAAAGAGGTACCACAACTATTGGAAAAATATTAAAAGCAATAGAAGCCAACAACTATGCTATTTCAGCAAATGGAGTTGTTTTTAGAACAGATACTCCTTCAACATTAACTGAAGTATTAGATAGGTGGTTTGGAGAAAGAGTTTATTGTAAGGGGGAAATGAAAAAGGCTTATAAAGTAGACAACGATCCCATAAAGGGGGCTGAATGGCACTTAAAACAATATACTCTAAAAATCCTTATTAACTCTTTATGTATGGCTACTGCTAGACCTGAATTTAGATATGGGAATGTTAGGGTAGCAGAAGCTATTACTTTGACTGGTCAGAGAATTATTCAAGATAGTGGAACCTTTATAAATAAAAAGGCTGCTAAACTTCTAAAACCAGAAAAACCAATATACGAAATAAGAACATACCCTACTCAAAAACTACAAGATTGTTTTAACATTGTAATGTATGAAGACACAGATTCGTGTTATGTTCATGCTAAACCAATTTTAGATAAACTTTACCCAGATTTCGATACTCTCGACGAGAAGGACAAAACAAACAAACTGGAAAAAGTAGCCCTTGAATACCAAGAAGCTATTACAGAATATTACGATGAATTTGCTAAAGATGTCTTAAATTTAAATAACCACAGACTTGAAATGAAAACGGAGTGTGTTATTCGATCTGCTTTCTTCTCAGGTAAACGTCGATATGCTCAGCACATTACTAAAAAAGAAGGAATAGAAGTTGACGAAGTTGACATTAAAGGGTTGGATTTTATGAAATCTAATTTCCCACCAGTATTTGGTAAGTTTTTCAACGAAATACTACTTGAAACTCTACACGGAGCTAAAAAAGAACAAATTAACAAGAAAGTATTAGCTTTTAGAGAGGGTATGGACACAATGTCACTGAGTGATTTAGCCAAACCAACATCCGTTAAAAAGGTTAAAAGACACATAATCAAAAAAGAACCAGGACAAATATTTTCAGGAATTCAAAAGGCAGTCTTTACTAAAAAAGTTAAAGGTGGACCTGATAAAGAAACACAAGCAGGAGCTCCAGCACCAGTTAAGGGAGCTATTTTTTATAATGATTTACTTGATTTTAAGAAACTTAGCACTAAACATACTCAAATAGTAGAAGGCGATAAAGTTAAATGGGTTTACCTAAAACAAAACCCCTATAAAATAGAAACTTTATCATTTTTAGACTATGATTTACCCGAAGAAATTGAAGAATTTTTATTAAAATATGTGGATAGGCCAAGAGCTTTTGATACGATATTAAAGAACAAGTTAGAGTCGTTTTATGAAGACCTAAATTGGGGGGGCTTGAACTTAAATCCAACTGTAGAACAATTTTTTAAATTTATATGATATCAAGAAGTTTATTATCTAACACCATTTCAAAGTACCACTTAAATGGTTTAGTTGAAAAAGTTATATGGAAAGTAAAGGATAACCTCCTACACATTGCTTTTAGAAACGAAGCAGGAAACATAACAGGAGAAGTCAAAGTCCCATGTAAAATGGTAAATGGAGATTTTAATATCTATGATACTTCTCGACTTAACAAGCTTTTAAACATATTAGAAAGTACAATATTAGTGGATGTTGTAAATAATGCAAGTAATGTTCCTACGGTTTTTAAAATAGCAGATTCCAAAATGGATGTTCACTATAACTTAGCATCCCCAGGATTATTAGTTGGATTTTGGTTTGACAGCTCAGCAGTAGAAGACCAAATACCACAATATGACGTTACAGCTGATTTAAACGAAGAAGATTTAAGATTATTTTTAAAGTCTGTAGGGGCTTTAGGAAGTGAGGTTTTAGATTTCCAAATATCAACTAGAGAAGAACTCAATGGAGAAGAAATTGTGTTTTCTTTAGGAACTGATTTCACAAATAGAGTTAATTTTGGAGTTTCTTGTAATGTTGTAAATCCTGTAACAGATACTTTAACGTTTGAAATTGAATCTTTTAAAGAAGCATTTCAAGCCAACAAAGCATTAAAATCAGGAAAATTACATTTCTCAAATAAAGGAATTATAAAATTAGAATTTACAGAGGAAGTAGGAGAAGATGAAGAAATAAAAATAGTATATTATATAGCGAAAAAACAATAAATATGGCAGGAAAAGGAAGACCGAAAGGCGTAAGTTACAAAAGATGTTTAATTAAAGATGAAAGATTATATCCATTCGAAATTCATGTGGATGACTCAACTCATTGTTATACATTATATAATGCGAAAAAGGAAAGTAATGTAGGATATTATACACAACTACCTTATGTATTAAAGAAAATTATTAAAGAGTTAAGAGTTCCTAAAGATGGATCTACATACACTCTGAAAGAATACTTAGCAGAAATGAGAATGTTAAATGACGAAATGAAACAATTATTCATGCCCGACTATGAAAAGTTCACCAGAGCAGAATTCATAGAAGAAATAGGAGAAGAAAAAGGAACAAATGTTAAATATTACGTAAGAAAAGTATCAAAGTAAAATTATGAAAAAATCACCAATCAACCCTCTAGGAGACCGAGTTGTAATACAGGTTATAGAGGAAACAGAACAAATGTATGGAAATATTATTATTCCTGATATGGGAAGTGAAAAACCAGTTATGGGAGAAGTATTGGCTGTAGGGCCTGGAAGATTTTCCCCTGAAGGAAAAATAGTAAAACCAGAAAAACAATTAGCAGTAGGAATTAAAGTTTTAGTTCCTCCATTTGGAGCACAAAAAGTATCACTAAATAACGAAGAATATATAATTGCAAGTGCAAACGATATTTTAGGAATTATAAAATCAGAAGAAAATGAGTAAACAAATAGAATTTGGAAGCGAAGCAAGAGCTAAACTTGTAGCAGGAATAGATAAATTAGCTGACGCAGTAGTAGCTACAATGGGACCAAGTGGTCGAAATGTAATATTTGGCGACCCTATGAAGGGAATTAGAAGTACTAAAGATGGTGTTTCAGTAGCAAAAGAAATTAAGCTAGAGGATGCTGTTGAAGATTTAGGAGCTCAAATGGTAAAACAAGCAGCCATTAAAACTGCAGACATTGCAGGAGACGGAACAACAACTTCAACCCTAATTGCGAGAGAATTAATTAAAGAAGGCGTTAAAGGACTTGACAAAGGTAGAAACTCAGTTCAAATTAAAAGAGGAATTGACAAAGCTGTAAGTGAAGTAATTGAAAACGTTAAAAACAATATATCTGAAAAAATAACCTCAGAAGATCAATTAAAACAAATTGCATCTATATCAGCAAACAATGATGTTGAAATAGGAAACCTAATTGCCGCTGCTTTTGACAAAGTAGGTAAAGAAGGTGTAGTATCTATTGAGGAAAGTAAAACACACGAAACAACATTAGAGGTTGTCGAGGGCTTACAGTTTGACAGAGGTTACAAATCCCCCTACTTTGTAACTGACAATAATTCAATGCAAGCGAACCTCGACAACCCAGATATTCTTTTATACGATGGGAGAATTACCAATGTTAAAGACATGGTAAAAATATTAGAAGGTTGTAGTACACAAAACAAATCACTAGTAGTAATTGCAGAAGACATTGACAGTGAAGCATTAGCAGTTATGATTGTAAATAAAATGAGAGGTACTTTAAAATGCTGTGCTATAAAAGCACCCGATTTTGGAGATAGAAGAACCCACATTTTAGAAGACATAGCTGTACTTACTGGAGCAACTGTAATTTCACCACAAAAAGGACATAGATTAGATAAAGCTACTCACGAAATGTTAGGTAAAGCTAGAGGTGTAACAGTTACTAAAGAAAAAACAACCATTGTAGATGGAGAAGGTTCAGAAGAATCTATCAACGCAAGATTAGATGAAATAAAAAGTCAAATCGAACGATCAGAAACACCATTTGCAACTGAAAAACTCCAAGAAAGGTTAGGAAAAATGGCAGGTGGAGTAGCTGTAATCAATGTAGGTGGACACACTGAAACAGAGATGAGAGAGAAAAAAGACAGAGTAGAAGATGCTATGCATGCTACAAGAGCAGCCATAGATGAAGGAATTGTTCCAGGTGGAGGTATTGCCTTACTATATGGTAGAACATCCATCAACTACAATGGAGAAGGTGAAGATTTTAATTTTGGTAAAGAAATTGTTTACAAAGCACTATCAAAACCATTCACACAAATCTTAACCAATTCAGGAGTAGAATCCAGTGAAGCTAATTTTTTAGGATATAATTTAAAAAATAACACTAAAGGAGATGTTTGGGTAGGATATAATGTTGAAACCCAAGAAGAAATCAACATGAAAGAAAAAGGAGTTATAGATCCATTTAAAGTAACTAGAATTGCTTTAGAAAACGCAGCAAGTGTAGCAGGAACAATTTTATTAACTGAAGCAGCTATAATTGACACTCCAAAAGAAAAAGACAGCAATGAAGAAATGGCTACACAAATGTCACAAATGGGAATGATGTAAGAATGGAATTATTCGTTGAAAAATATAGACCCCAAGCTTTAGATGCATTTGTAGGAAATGAATCTTTAAAAGATACAATAGGTAAATACTTAGAAGAGGGAAATATCCAAAACCTGCTGTTTTTTGGTTCAGCAGGATGTGGGAAAACCTCTTTAGCTAAATTGATTACAAGTCAATTAAAAGCAGATGTATTATATCTAAACTCCAGCGATGAGAGAGGCATAGATGCAATCCGTGAAAAGATTGTACCCTTTGCCTCTTCAATGGGGCTAGGAGGAACTAAAATTGTAATTTTAGATGAAGCAGATTATCTAACACCACAAGCCCAAGCATCCTTAAGAAACACAATAGAAGCATTTCACCAAAATTGTAGGTTTATTTTAACGTGTAACTACATTAATAGAATAATAGACCCCTTACAATCTAGATGTAAAATGTTTAATGTTATTCCTCCTTCCAAATCAGAAGTAGCTCACCATCTTAAAGGTATTTTAAATGCAGAAAAGATAAAATACGACATAAATGACCTAGCCAAAGTAGTAAAGCAATACTACCCCGACCTCCGCAAAATGTTAAATTCCCTCCAAGGAAATATCCATAAGGGGGAATTAAACATTGAGGGGGATACGGAAAATTCAGATAAAATAAAAGAGCTAGTAGATATTTTAATAAGTGGAGGAAATCCAACACAATTAAGAACTGCATTAGTTACTTTAGGAGCAAAGGAATTCGATTCAGTATTCAGAGCTCTTTACGATAAAATAGATGAGTTTAAAAATCCTGCCGAAGCTATTCTTATAATTAGCAAATATCAATATGAATATGGTTTTGCTTTAGATAAAGAAATTTGTATAATGGCT
Organism: uncultured bacterium; assembly: GCA_905478065.1. Classification (GTDB taxonomy): domain Bacteria; phylum Fidelibacterota; class Marinisomatia; order Marinisomatales; family UBA1611; genus TMED80. The sequence goes on from CAJQGZ010000090.1 coordinate 10,426, forward strand.
ATGTTAATACAATTAAAAGAAACAACTAAAAAACAATTAATATGAACCCAAACGAACAACCAGAGTTTAACTTAGATTTTAGTCAAACGGAAGAGTATGTTTGTCCAGAGTGTGGTCACAAACATTTTACTCAAGTATTTAAAATGAGAAAATTATCAGCTATGTTAGCTCCTACTGGAAATGAAAGTTACATTCCTGTTCCTGTATATGCCTGTGCAAATTGTCACACTGTACCAGAACCATTTTTACCACCAGACAACAAGTAATTGAATCCCTTTGACCATATTAAAAATCTCCACACTAAGAAATATAAGTGGGAAGATTTAAACGATGAAGACAAAAAATCATTTAGCGTCTATATTGTTAATAAAGGACTCTCTATGAACCCCAACTATTTGGATATTGTAAATACAGTCCAAATATACATGGATAGTCCAGAAATCATTTATAAATTTTACTACCACAGTTTACCCACAAAATTTAAGTTCTATAGATGGATAAAGGGTAAAAAAGATCAAAGCAAAGATTTATTACAAAAACTTGCAGAGTATTACAAAATTTCTCAAAGAGAAGCGCAAGATTATTTGGAGGTTTTAGATAAGGATTGTATATTGGACATATTATCCGAATTTGGATTAAATAAAAAAGAAACTAAAAAATTAATGAAATGAGCGAAAACCCTTTAGGAATATCAAAAGAAGACCAAGAAATAGTAAATAGTATTGAAAAACAATATCCTGACCTTACTAAAGAATATAAGAGAATTATGTTAGAGCAATATATTTTGTTTTGTAAAAAACATTCAAACTATGGTTGCCAAAACATAACTTTAGGAACCAACCTTGAAACAGAAGAGGATATTCAGTTATCCCTAACAGGGCTAACAATTAGACTTTTAGACAAAATAAATAGACTAAAGACTATGGTTTTAAAAGGAAAAAAAGACACTGTTGGAGAGTCCATCAAAGATACATTTCAAGATATGTCAGTATATGGAATTATCGCTCAAATCGTTCAAGAAGGAAAAT
>CAJQGZ010000091.1 GCA_905478065.1 uncultured bacterium
TAGATGTTAATGGCGTGGCAATGGAAACAGGGAGTGTTTGAAAGTCTACTAGTTTTCCATCTATCCTGAATCTCACTCGAATATCCGTTTCTCTAGTTTCTATGTGTATATCACTGGCTCGGTATTTGGCACTGTTTTCAATGATGCTATCAACCAGTTGAACAATCCGTGTATCATCAATATCATCAATACTAATATTTTCATCTTCAAAACCGCTTAATGTTGACATGCCGTAATAAATATCTATAGCAGCCTGCAGTTCGTTTGCAGTCACTATTATTGGCTCAGCTTTAAGACCAGATGCATTTCTAGCCGCATTTATTGGGTCAGGATCTATTGGGTCGACAATAGCAACGCTTATTGTATTGTTAAGATTAAAGATTGGTAAAACGTTGTATTCTCTTACTATTCTTTCAGGTATCATGCCTAAAACTGATTTATCAACTTCAAAATGCCCAAGCTCAACAGCGGGAATATGAAGTTGCTGGCTTAAAAATCGATTTCTTGTTTTTTCATCAATAAGTCCAGCACTGATTAAAACTTCACCAATGTAGCCACTGTTTACTTCTTTTGCTTGTTTGAGCAGGGCTTGTTCAAGCTGTTCAGGTTCAATTATACCTGCCTCGATCAACAAGAGCCCTAAATTCTTTTTTCTTGTAATAGCCATTAAAAGAAATACTCTCCGTTCCACATATTTGTGAAATACCAGTTAATAATATAGTTTCCGCCACCAACAGTTTTTGTGAGAATTGTTAGGAGGGTCCCGGCGGCGATTGCTGGGCCAAATGGAACCATGTGATCATCGCTTACTTCTTTAGCAATTAATAGAATTAAACTCATAAACCCGCCAAAAACAAAGCTAAGAAACAAGGCTAAAAGAGACAACTCTGAACCAAGAAAAGAGCCTAATACAAACCCAAGTTTTACATCTCCAAAACCCATTGCCTCTTTTTTAAAAATAAAGGTACCCATTGCACCCATTATAAATAAAGTCCCCCCAAACGTAAGGAAACCGTATATGCCATCCATTATTGATATGGGTAATAAATTAAATGTGTGAGAGATTATAGAAATTATAAATCCAAAAATGATAAACTCATTTGGAATAATAAAGTGATCTACGTCAATGAATGTTATAGCGATTAACATGAAACACAATAATACAACCACCAAAAATTCATACGATGGGCCATAAATATTTAACAACATTAATGCCATCATTCCACAAATGAATTCAACTAAAGGATATCTAATGCTAATTGGCGATTTACAATTTCTACATTTAGCTAAAAGTGCTATATAGCTCAATACTGGAATATTATCGTACCAGGCAATCTGTTTCCCGCATCCATTACATTTAGAGCGGGGCTTAATAATAGACTTATTATTAGGTAGGCGATAAATAATTACGTTTAAAAAACTACCAACCACTAGGCCAACAATAACTGCATATATTTGCATGAACGGATAAAGCTCCTTAGCTATCATGTCCGATATCCTCATTATTTTTTTCCAGCAATGTAATTATATCTTTTAGCTGAAAAGGTTTTTCAATCATATTATCTGCATTGCTTTGCTTAAACATTTTATCAATTGCCGGGCCAGTAGTATTACTCATTATGATAATTTTTGTATCAGTATGTCTATCGTCACTTTTAATTAATTTAGATAGTTTAAATCCGCTTACGTAAGGAAGAAGGTCATTAACAATTATGACTTTAGGAGCTTCATTTTTTGCTCGAACGTAACCGTCGTAACCATCTGGCGCTGTTATGACTAAAAAGCCTTTATCCTTCAGTCCAGAAGATATATGGTCAATCGACTGTTCGTCACTATCAACAATTAGGATTGGTTGTGGCAATGATTCAGGCATAATAACTTAACCCGTCTTTATTTTATTTTGTTTTTGCGCATAGTTCCGCTACTATGCTACTTACCTCGGTTACCTTGAATATAATCACAAAATGATACATGGCAACAACAAAATGTATCATTTTATTACACCCTTAATTTTGTAACATAATTAGATGTTACATAATGTTACATTCAACATTTAATCGACTTAAAACTATAATAATATTTTATGAATTTTATTTTTTGATAAATAAATTTGTTACAAATAAACTATGTATATATTTTTAATAAGAGCCCCTGATTTAAATAAGAGAGTTTTAAAAGGTACAGTTTTAAGGCTATATAAAAAGAGCATAAGTGTAACGTTTTTAGACAATGGTATAAGTCAACTTTAAATAATTGTGATAGTACCAAATATTATGATATTCGATAATATATTATATGAATGGTTTAACGAACTATTAGAACATGCGAAAAATTAGCAATATCCTTAAAAAAAGAAATAAATATTTGGCCCCATCTTTTAGTTTATCATATGATGAACCCCTTTTTATAAAACGAGGTGAAGGGCAGTATCTTTTCGATCATGAAGGGAATAAATATTTAGATGCTATTAACAATATTTCTCATGTCGGCCATTGCCATCCAAAGGTTGTTGAGGCGGCTTACAACCAAAGTATACTATTAAACACAAATACTAGATATTTACATGAATCGATACTGGATTACTCTTCTAGTCTGATTGATAAACTACCTGATAATCTGACTACTTGTTTCTTCACAAATTCCGGAAGTGAGTCAAATGATCTGGCTTTGCGTATTGCTAGATTATATAACAATAGTAAAGAGTCAATAGTAATGTCAGGAGCATATCATGGTCATACGAACTCTTTAATAGATATTAGCCCTTATAAGTTTTTTGGTTCGGGCGGAGCAGGTAAAAAAGATTTTGTTCATGTAGTGCCTATGCCAAATGAGTTTGCAGGGGAGCATTTGGATACTGGTAGTATTTTTGGTGATTATTACATTACTGCTTTAAAAAATAAAATAGATAAAATAAAAAAAGATGGGAAAAAATTAGCTTTTTTTATCGTAGAGCCAATTATGGGTTGCGGTGGACAAGTCATCATTCCAAATGATTTTATGAAAGAAGCTTTTGTTTTAGTTAAAGAAGCAGGAGGTCTGTTTATTGTGGATGAAGTCCAAATTGGATTTGGCAGGATTGGAACACATTTTTGGGGATTTGAGATGAGCGGCGTACGTCCAGATATAGTAACTTTAGGAAAATCAATTGGCAATGGACATCCACTATCAGTGGTAATCACAACAAAACAAATAGCAGAGACTTTTAATAATGGGATGGAATATTTTAATTCTTTTGGCGGGAACCCTGTTTCATGTAAGATAGGGCAATCAGTACTAGAAGTTATTAAAGAAGAAAAACTGCAAAATAATGCTCAAAAAACAGGAGTTTATTTAGTAAAAGGTCTAATTTCGTTAAAGCAAAAATATAGCTTAATTGGTGATGTTAGAGGGAAAGGGTTGTTTATAGGCATAGAAATCATTAAAAATAATAATAAATTAAGTCCTGATGCTGTAGTAGCTGATAAAATTGTTAATGCACTGAGGCAGAAAAGAGTTTTGATAAGTTCAGACGGTCCCAATCACAATGTTTTAAAAATAAAGCCACCAATGGTATTTAATATTCAGGATGCCGATTATTTATTAGAATCATTGGAGGCGGTCTTGAAAAAAATAATTAAATGAAACAATAATGAATAAACAATTTATATTTGTTTTTGGTATTTTGGTTTTAATTGGAGCCCTAGTCTTTTTGAAAAAAAACAAAAAAGAACCAATACTTGATTGGGAAAATCAGACTATTTTTCAATCAAATAGAGAAAAACCGCGTGCGCATTTTTTCCCCTTTGAATCAAAAAAATACGCTCTTCTAAACAACCCTGAAAAGTCAAAATATTTTGAATCATTAAATGGTGATTGGAAGTTTTCTTTTTCAAAAAATCCAACAGAGAGGCCAAAGGACTTTTACAGAGTTGATTATGATGATTCTGAATGGTCTTCGATTAATGTTCCAGGGCATTGGGAATTACAAGGGTGGTCAAAACCTATTTATCTCGATGAGGAATATCCATTTCCGCCCGACCCTCCAAATATACCACATGATAGGAATGAGGTTGGTTCTTACCGAAAGTCTTTTCATTATCCTGTTTTTTGGAGAGGTCGTGATGTTTTTATTCGGTTTTCAGGGGTTAGATCTGCCTTTTATCTTTGGATAAATGGTGAAAAAGTAGGTTATAGTCAGGGCTCAAAAACGCCAGCAGAGTTTGATATAACGCCTTATATAAAAAACGGGCAAAATAATGCATCGGTGGAGGTATATAGGTTCTCCGACGGGAGTTATCTTGAAGGACAAGACACATGGCGATTAAGCGGGATAGAAAGGGATGTTCATCTATATTCAGTTCCAAAAACAAGAATTACTGATTTCAATGTATTATCTGGTTTAGATAGCTCGTATCTAAATGGAGAATTAAAACTTGGTTTAAGTCTAGCTAGTAATGAACTAAATAGAGGGAAACACGTTATTTCTGCTATAGTATCCAAAATTGGAGGTAACGGGAAAACTGTAATGGATTCAACCATAAAAACTAAGGTTTCGAACGAAAAAACTATATGGTTTGAAAAAATAATTAAGAATGTTGATCCTTGGAATGCTGAAAATCCCAGTTTATACCTATTACAAATAACTCTGTCAGACCCTTTTGGGAAAATACTACAAAGCTTTACGCAACAAGTAGGATTTAGAGAAATAGAAATATTAGATGGACTGTTAAAAGTGAATGGTAAATCAATTACACTTCGCGGAGTAAACAGACATGAATGGAGCCCCTTAAATGGAAGAGTAGTTGACGAAAAAAGTATGATTGAAGATATTAAAATAATGAAACAAAATAACATAAATTCTGTTCGTTGTAGTCACTACCCTAACCAAGAAAAATGGTATGAGTTTTGCAATGAATACGGTTTATACGTAATTAATGAAGCCAATATCGAAGCTCATGGTATGCGCTTTCATAACGAGGGGTATGAAAAACTTACAAATGATAGTTCTTGGACTAATCAGTGGTTAGACAGAGGAATGCGCATGGTTGAGAGAGATAAAAATCAGCCATCAATCATTATGTGGTCTATGGGAAATGAGGCGGGAGATGGAACAAATTTTAAAAAATTATACAAGTGGATTTCTGAAAAAGATCAAACAAGGCCTGTAGTTTATGAGCCTGCAAGCAGAGAAAATCACTCTGATATGATGTTCCCGATGTATAAAAATATTGATTATATTGAGGAGTATGCTCAAAGTAACCCCTCTAAGCCGCTGGTGCTTTGTGAATATGCTCATGCAATGGGTAATAGTGTCGGAAATTTAAAAGATTACTGGGATGTGATCGATAATTATGAATCGCTGCAAGGAGGATTTATATGGGATTTTGTTGACCAAACAATTTTAAAAGAAAATGAAAAGGACAAAGAATTTTGGGCCTATGGTGGAGATTTTAATGATGTCTTTTATGATAATGATTCAAATTTTTGTGCTAACGGACTAGTGGCAGCGGATAGGTCTCCTAATCCACATCTAGCAGAGGTTAAAAAAGTATATCAGCCAGTAGGATTTGAAGAAGTTGACTTATCAAATGGGAAAATAAAAATTATCAATAAATATGACTTTACTAATCTTGACAATTTAGAGTTTAGTTATAGTATACGCGGAAATGGTAAAACAGAAATTTCTGGTTCGTTGGGTAAATTAGATTTAGAACCTGGAGAATCTAGGGCTTTAACTTTTAACTTATTTTCAATTATTCCAAAACCTGGAGTAGAATATTTTTTACTTGTTGAAGCAAAACTAAAAAAAGAAACAAAGATGATCTCTAAAGGTTCGCTAATTGCCTGGGGACAATTTAGGTTTCCTATTACCAGGCTAAGCTTACCAGTTGATTCCGATCAATTTTTTAATACTTCTTTAAAAATAGAGCAAAATGAAATTTTCATTAAAGGAGATGAATTTTATCTATCTTTTAACCTAGAAAATGGTTTTCTGAATAAGTATAATTATAGAAATATTGACATCTTAAGTAATGAACTAACCCCTTTCTTTTGGCGTGCCCCAACAGATAATGATTTAGGAAATGACATGCCTGAAAGGTGTGCTATTTGGAAGAATGCTCATAATGAATTATTAATGCAATCTATTGACACCTCTTCCATTGGAAACATTAAAAATGTTAAAGTTGATTATTTTCATGAATTAAGTAATTGCAGATTGCAATTATCTTATAATATTTATGGTAATGGAATGGTCAAATTAAAGCAGACACTTTATCCTTCTGGTTCTGAACTACCAGAGCTACCAAGGTTTGGAATGAAAACAACAATACCAAGCTCATTTAATAGTTTAGAATGGTTTGGAAGAGGCCCACATGAAAGTTATTGGGATCGAAAATCATCTGCTAGAATAGATAGGTTTAAAGGGAAAGTATGGGATCAAACATTTAAATATGTTCGTCCTCAAGAAACGGGCAATAAAACAGATGTAAGGTGGATGGCGATGCATAATGGTAACATTGGAATTATGGCAAAAGGAATTCCATTTTTTGATGGCAGCGTTCATCATTATAACTATGCTAATTTAGACCCTGTAGTAGGCAGTCAGCTTCACGGAGCAATTGATATAAAAAAAGAGAATCAAATTGATTGGTTAATCGATTTTAAACAAATGGGCGTTGGGGGCGATAATAGTTGGGGGGCTAAACCTCATAAAAAATATACGTTGCCGATGGATACAAGTACATATAATCTAGAATATGTCTTAATCCCTTTTAGTCAAAAAAATCAATTAGATGAGTTAGCAAGAATTAATTTAGATAATTAAAAAGAGGCATTAGTATGAACACAATTTCATTAGTTACATTTTTTGTAGCAACAATATCCGTAGCAATTTTTACTTATTATATAGTTTCAAAAATGAAAAAATCAGATAACGAAACTGAAGAATATTTTACAGGTGGAAGAGCTTTGGGATGGCCCGTAGTTGCTGGTTCATTATTGTTAACAAACCTTTCTACAGAACAATTAGTGGGCTTAAATGGTGATGTTTTTGGAGATAAGGCGCTTGTTGGGATTGCATGGGAGGCCTTGGCTGCTTTTGCAATGATTGCTACGGCACTATTATTTTTGCCTACTTATTTAGCGAGTGGGTTTACAACTACACCAGCTTTTTTAGAAAAACGGTTTGATAAAATGACTAGAAGTATGGTCTCAGGGTTATTTTTATTTGGTTATATAACAGTTTTATTGCCTGTGGTTCTTTATACTGGCTCACTAGCATTAATAACAATGTTTGATTTAGCGCTTCCTATTTGGGTTGTTGCTGTAGCAATAGGTCTTTTGGGCAGCTCATATGCAATTTTTGGAGGACTTAAATCTGTGGCGGTTAGTGATACTTTAAATGGGATAGGATTATTGATAGGAGGCCTAATGATTCCAGTGCTAGCATTAATAGCATTGGGAAATGGTTCTTTTTTTGAAGGAATATCTATTCTTGGTACTGAGAAACCAGAGTATTTAAGGGTATTAACCCAGCAAAACTTGGATGGAAAACAAGTCTCGGTTCCTTGGCCAACTCTTTTAACGGGTATGATGTTCATACAAATATTTTATTGGTCAACTAATCAGGTAATCGTGCAAAGAGCAATGGCGGCAAAAAGTCTAGCGGAAGGCCAAAAAGGTGTTCTTTTTGCCTCCGCAATGAAATTAGTAGGGCCGCTTATGCTATGTCTACCAGGGATAATTGCTTTGCATATGCCTGATTTATTAATTGAAAAGCAAGATCAAGTGTATGGCGCAGTAGTAAGGCATGTTCTGCCAGATTGGTCATTAGGTCTTTTTGCTGCAGTACTGATGGGCTCTATTTTAAGTTCTTTCAATAGCGCTCTGAATAGTGCTTCGACATTGTTTTCTTTACAGTTTTATAAAGGGTATATCAATAAAAAAGCAAAGGGCTTTGAGATTGTTTCTGTAGGAAAAAAGTTTGGGATAGCTCTTGCATTAATATCAATGTTAATTGCGCCCCTACTTTCGCAATTGGATTCTGTTTTTCAATACCTTCAAAAAGTAAATGGTATTTACAGCGTTCCAATTATTGCTATCTTTTTATTAGGTATACTAACAAAACATATCCCTGCGATTGGTGCAAAGTTTGGTATGCTTGTTGGGTTTGTTTCATATGCTTATTTTGTATTTTTTCCTGTAGAGGGCTTGCATTGGCTCCATATGTACTTTATCAGTTTTACATGGTCGGTTATGGTGATGTTACTTATTGGTTATTTAAGACCTAAAACACAAAAAGAAATTGAAAAAAGTGATGAGCGTGATCCTGCACCGGTGGATATGACACCTTGGCCAAGAGCAAAAGAGGCTTCTGTTGGAATATTATCAACTACTGTAATTATTTACTTACTGCTGTCCTTAGCATCTGCTTAATTATATAATGATTAATTTCTCAAAAATATCAAGTTGGGAACCATCAAAAGATGTTCTAGAAATCAAGACAATTGATGCGCATACCGAAGGGGAACCACTTAGAGTCGTAATTAAGGGTTTTCCAAGTTTAAAAGGGAATACAATTTTAGAAAAACGTAATCATATCATAAAAAATTATGATCATATTAGAAAAGCAATAATGTTAGAACCTCGTGGTCATGCTGATATGTATGGCGCTGTAATAACAGAACCCGAAAAAAAGAGTTCTGACTTTGGGGTTATTTTTATGCATAATGATGGCTATTCTACAGGTTGTGGGCACGCAGTTATAGCTATTTCAAAAATTCTTGCAGAAACTGGCGCTATTAAAATAACTGAGCCTGAGACTGAAATAAATATGGATGTTCCTTCTGGGACAATTAAGTCTTTTGTAGAAATAAGAAACAAAGTTGCTCATTCGATTAGGTTTATCAATGTTCCTTCATTCGTTGAAAAAATGAATGCAAAAATTTTAATCCCTAATTTAGGTGATATTAATTATGATTTGGCATTCGGGGGTGCATATTACGCTATTGTTAACGCTGATGAAGTTGGCTTAGATAGCCAAGATTTAAAAACTAGCAGTGTTATCGATTTAGGAATGAAAATTAAAAATGCAATAGCTAAAGAAGTAAAAATTAAACATCCAAACATAGTCGAAATGAATTTTTTATATGGAACCATATTTACGTTTCCTCCAATCAATAAAAAAAATCATAGTAAAAATATTTGTGTGTTTGCTAACGGCGAAGTTGATAGAAGTCCAACTGGAACTGGAGTAAGCGCTAGGGCCGCTGTACATTTTGCGAGAAATGAAATAAAGCTTAATGAGACAATTAAAATTGAGAGTATTATTGGTTCTACTTTTGAGGTTAAGGTAATTGAAAAAATAAAAATTGGTCCATTGAATGGAGTCATACCAGAAGTAAAAGGGACCGCGAATATCACGGGTAAAAATACTTTTTGGATTGATTCATCAGATACTATCGGAGAAGGGTTCATGTTAAGGTAATTATTTTGTCTGCAAAAAAAATAAATCGTAGAAATTTTATTAAAAAATCTGCTTTGGTAGGAGCATCGACTGCTTTTCTTTCGTCTCGAAAACTTGGTGCTAGCCAAAAGACTTCAAACTTAAGCTTGGGCATTATTGGAACAGGCTTAAGAGGGCAGTGGATTTCAAATTTATGCTTAAAGAGAAGAGATGTTGATATAAAAGCTATTTGTGATATTGATTCTGGAATGATTAATAACACGCTAAACATAATTAAAAAAGCAGGTGGTAAGCCTCCAGACGTTTATAAAAATGGGCAGCATGATTTCTTAAACTTGCTTCAAAGAGATGATTTAGATGCTGTTTATATTGCTACTCCTTGGGAATGGCATCACCCAATGGCAGTCGAGGCGATGAAGCAAGGCATGCATGTAGGTGTTGAATGTCCTGCTGCTCTAAAAGTCTCTGAACTCTGGGATTTAGTAAAGACCAGTGAAAAAACAAATAAGCACTGCATGCTTATGGAAAATGTTTGCTATCGACGAGATATGATGGCTGTTTTAAATATGGTTCGGAAAGGTTTATTCGGAGAACTTTTGCACTGCCAAGGTGGTTATCAACATGACCTGCGAGATGTAAAGTTTAATAATGGACGGCAACCATATGGGGGGGGAGTTGAATTTAATAATAAGGGCTTCAGTGAAGCTAAATGGAGAACGCAACATTCTGTTGACAGAAATGGAGATTTATATCCAACGCATGGAGTAGGCCCAATAAGTGCAATGTTAAATATAAATAGAGGGAATAGATTCCTTCATATGACTTCTACGTCTTCTCAATCAAGGGGCTTGCATAAGCATATTGTTGATCAAGGAGGCATACATCACCAAAATGCTGACATAAACTTTAACCTTGGTGACATTGTAACATCTGTTATTAAATGTTCCAACGGTGAGACCATAGTATTGAACCACGATACGAGCTCGCCTCGCCCTTACAGTTTGAATTTTCGAGTCCAGGGTACAGAGGGTTTATGGATGGTTGATAATAATTCTATATACATACAAGGTTTAAGTAAGGAAGAACATCAATGGGAGTCCGATGCAGAATACTTAAAAAAATATGATCATCCAATATGGAAAAAGTATGAAAATCAAGCAGCTGGCTCTGGGCATGGAGGTATGGATTTTTTCATTTTAAATGCTTTTATTGAACCTTTAAAAAAGGGCCTTGCTCCTCCAATAGATGTTTACGATGCGGCTAGCATGAGTGTTATTAGTCCCCTTTCTGAAAAATCAATTAAACTTGGAAGTGCTCCCGTTAAATTTCCTGACTTTACGAGGGGAAGATGGGAAAAGAACCAACCGATTTTTGGTGTAAATGAAAACTATTAAAAAATGATTAATCGTGATTTCGTTTTACCTCTTTTAGGTCTTTTTATTAAAAATTTATAAGATAAATAATTATAAAAAATAAATGGAAATAAAAACGCCAGGAAGAATCTGTCTTTTTGGTGAGCATCAAGATTACCTTGGGCTTCCAGTAATCGCTCTTGCGATTTCTAGGCATTCAAAAATAGTTGGATTTGCAAGGTCAGATGCTATGGTTGTTATTAACAAACCGGACTTAAATGAAGTTGAAAAATTTCACATAAATGATAATCAATACACCTCAAATTTTGATTTATTTAAAAGCGGGTTAAATGTTTGCAAACATTATGGCTTTAAATTTTCTAAGGGTTTTGATGTTGTTTTATCTAGCAATATTCCAATAAAAGCTGGTGCAAGTAGTTCATCTTCAATTTTAGTAGGATGGATTAACTTTTTAAGTAATAATGCTGAAAATCCAAGACAGTTGTCGAATCAAAAATTAGCTAGATTAGCTTTTGAGGCAGAAGTTTTAGAATTTAATTCGCCTGGAGGAATGATGGATCAATACTCTACTGCAATAGGTGGGCTAATTTATTTAGAAACATCACCAGAATTATCAATGACTAAAATAAATCATGATTTAGGTACGTTTGTTATTGGTGATTCAATGAATCAAAAAGATACAGTCGGCATTTTATCAAGATGTAAAAATCAGCGTATCGCTATTTTAAATAAAATTAAAAATTATGAATCAGATATTAACTTTAGTTCAATTTCAAAAGACCAAGTGAAAAAGTTTAAGATTACTGATCATGAAAGAGCTCTATTACTTGGCACTATTAAAAATCGAGATATTTTAATTAAAGGTAAAAATGAACTAGTTAAAAAACATATTGATAAGCATTACCTAGGTCAATTGATGATTGAGCATCATAAAATTTTAAGTAAAGTTTTAAAAGTAAGTACATCTAAGATTGATTTAATGTTAAAATCTGCACTTGACGCAGGCGCATATGGCGGTAAAATAAATGGATCTGGCGGCGGCGGGTGTATGTTCGCCTACTGCCCTGAAAATCCATTCAAAATTAAACGTGCTATCGAGGATGTGGGGGGGCAAGCTTATGTCGTTCAATCCTCTTTGGGAACAATGATAAATAGTAAGGAAAAACATTTATGAAAAATATTACACTTCTTGTTATGGCTGCTGGTATGGGCTCAAGATATGGAGGGCTTAAACAACTTGATGAGGTTGGGCCTAACGGAGAGACAATTATTGATTTCTCCGTTTTTGATGCAATACACGCTGGGTTTAGTAAAGTCGTTTTTATTATCAGAGAAGATTTTAAGGATCAATTTAAAGAAAAAGTCTCAAATAAATATGCCAATATGATTGAAGTAGAAATTGTATACCAAGACCTGAAAGATTTACCTTCTGGATATAGTAGCCCTGAAAAAAGATCAAAACCTTGGGGTACGGGACATGCTATCTTATCTGCTAGGAATGCTATAACTGGCCCTTTTGCTGCAATTAACGGAGATGATTTTTATGGCAAGGATTCCTTTAAAATTATTGCAGATTATTATTCTAGCGAAGGGAATCAATTTACAATGGCAGCCTTTCAGCTGGATAAAACTTTATCAGACCATGGGTCAGTATCGCGTGGAATTTGTGAACAGAAGCTAGATGAATTAATTACAGTAATTGAAACCCATGATATAAAGAGAGCTCGAGATAAAATAACGTGTGACCGTGATATTAATCTGTCCGGGAAGGAATTGGTTAGTATGAATATGTGGGGATTTACACCATTAATATTTAGTCATTTAGAAAGTATGTTCAGCAAATTCTTAAATGACAATATCCATGATTTAAAGAGTGAGTTTTTGATTCCTTCCGTTGTCAATGCTTTGATAAAAAAGAAAATTGAAGTTGTTAATGTTTTGAAAACTAATTCTAAGTGGTTTGGTGTTACGTATATTGAGGACAAACCTTTTGTGAAAACTCAAATCAAAAATTTGGTAGAAAAAGATGAATATCCAAAAAAATTATTTTAAAATAGTAAGATAAGTAATATGGCTGAAAATAATAGTTTTAAAAAAATTGCATTAAAAGAAGCAAAAAGTCTAATTAAAGATGAAGATCTTTTATTATTTGATATCAGAGATAAAAACTCTTTTGATCAATCCCACATTAAAAATGCTATAAATTTGAACAATCATAATATCGACGATATAGTTAAAAAAACTGAGCATAAAAAAAGCATCCTTATTTACTGCTATAAAGGAATAAGTAGTCAAAATGTAGCTCAACATTTTTGTAATCTTGGGTTTGAGAATGTTTATAGTCTTGATGGTGGTTATGAGAGTTTTTTTGAAGACGAGAAGCGATAACTTTATTTTTAATGTTATCGGTTAAGGATCATGAAATAAGGTCACTCGTTTCGATGAGCGATGTTATTAATTGTATGGAGCAGAGTTTTTCAGATTTCTATGATGGTCTTTTTACAATGCCTCAACGTTCTACAATGGAAGTTGAGGGGGGTACAGTTTTATCCATGCCTTGTTACAGAAAAAAGGGCAAGTACTTTACAATAAAAGTTGTTTCTGTTTTTCAACCGTCAACAAAAATCCAATCTAAAATGATTCAATCATCAATATTTATCTTTAATTCACAGGATGGTAGCTTAAAAGCATGCTTCGATGGTGATGAAATTACAGCAATGAGAACTGGCGCAGCCTCTGGAGTAGCTACGAAGTTTTTTGCTGCTCCAAAAAGTAAGTCTCTTGCAATTTTTGGAACAGGGGCTCAAGCTTTTACTCAAGTTGAAGCAATGATGTGTGTAAGACCAATCGGAAAAATCTTTGTTTTTAGTAAAAACTTAAAGTCATCAAAAACTTTTTCAAATTCTGTATCAGAAATTTTAACAGTTAATGCAACTCCGGGGATACTTAAAAACCTGAAAGAAGTAGATATTATTTGCACTGCAACACCTTCAAAAAAAGAATTATTCAATCTAAGTAACTTAAAAGAAGGCGTTCATATCAATGCAATCGGCTCATTCAAGTCAGATATGATAGAAATTTCAAGTGATATTATCAAAAATTCAAAAATAATTGTTGATTCAGTAATATCTTCTAAAAAAGAGGCAGGAGATTTAATTCAAGCTGAGAAAAATTCTAGCTGGGAGTATGAAAATATTTTTGCGGAGCTTGGCAGCATTACTAAAAACAAAAAATACCATAAAGAGTACATTGAACAAAACTCGCTTTTTAAATCTGTAGGTTTAGGTTTTCAAGATTTGGCGTTAACTGAACTACTTTTAAAAAGAATAGATAAATGATTATTGCTCGCTCTTAATTATGAACATATCTGTAATAATTCCGACCCATAATAGAATTCTTTTTTTAAAGAGATCTATTGATTCTGTTTTAGCTCAAATTCTGCAACCTTACGAAATTATTATTGTCGATGATGGGTCTTCTGACGGGACATCGGCAATGATAAAAAAAAACTATCCAAATCTCAAATTAATTTATCAAGAAAACAAAGGCGTCAGTGCAGCTAGAAACATCGGGGTTAAAGCTTCTTCTGGTGATTGGGTTTGTTTTTTAGACTCTGATGACGAATGGAAAAAAAATAAATTAAGTGAGCAGCATATGGCACTTGAAAAAAATGCTACTTACTCATTTTGCCATTCAAATGAAGAATGGATAAAAAATGGCAAAAAAATTAATCAAAAGAAAAAACATAAAAAGTACGGTGGAAATATTTTTAAACAGTGTCTTGATATGTGTAGGATTTCTCCTTCTTCTGTTATGATAAATAAAAACGTATTTAAGGATATTGGTCTATTCAATGAAAATCTTATTATTTGTGAGGATTATGAATTATGGCTAAGAATTTGCTCTCATTATAAAGTCTTATTTATTGACGAACCTCTGATTATAAAGTATGGCGGGCATGAAGACCAGCTTTCTAGTTCATATGAACCTATTGAGTATTATAGAATTAAGGCTTTAGAATATTTATTATTGACAAAAATGACAGATAATAATAAAAAGGAAGCGGTAAAAATGTTGCTTTTTAAACTCAATATTTATTTAAATGGTCTTAAAAAAAGGGATAAAAAATCGGATATTATTAAATATGATAAAAAAATAAAGCTTTGGAATAAGGTTATGTTTGAGTAGTAAGTTGAGAGTTAACGTATATATTAATATGATAAAAAATTTCTTAATAATAGTCGTTCTATTTGCATCAAGCATACTTTCTGCAAAACAATGGGTTGAAGTCTACTCTGATAGTCCAGTAGAATCATCTTTTTCCTACGAATCAGATGGTTTAGCCTCAACTAGAATTACGTTTAAACTTTCTGGTTACTTTAAAGATAATTCGAAAAATGGTTTGAAGATTACTTCGCCTGGGTCAGTTTCTCTTCTTGAAAAAGGCGCACCAGATCTTCCAATATTTTCCACATCAATTCAGGTGCCAGATTTAGCTGAGATGGAACTTGAAATCATTGAAAGTGATTTTGTTGAAATCAATATAAATGATATTATTCCATCTAAAGGTAACGTTACCAGAGATGTTAACATAAGTAGTCTACCTTTTGAAAAAGGATATAGATATGGACAGAATATTTTATACCCAGCAGAAATTTCTTTCTTAAGGCGTCCTCATATTATTAGGTCAGTAAGGGGGCAAGCAGTCGTTTTTCAGCCTTTTCAATATAATCCTGAGCTAGGCGTTTTACGAATTTATACAGATATTATA
>CAJQGZ010000092.1 GCA_905478065.1 uncultured bacterium
TGTAGAGACCATAAGAAGGCTAAGATATGAAGGTCGCACCATAGGCGTTCCTTTTCAAGACGACGACTTAGGAGATGGAGGGTGGAATATGTACATGACACCAGAACAAGCAGCACGAGGCTTAACTCTATTAATGGATTACCCCGAACATACAGAAGATCAAGTAGAAGATCCGCCTTACAGAGACCTAAGAACATTTAATTTATTTAAAAAATGAAAGAGTTCCTTAAAAAACAAAAAAAAATTTTTGAAGATGCTAATGAAAGCATGATTACCGATAACCATTTTCAACATAATATGGATGTTAATTATTGGGACGCTTTACTTAAACCTGTAAAATATTTTCCGCATATTTGGAAAGATAAGTCAGCGCTTGATATTGGATGCGGCTGCGGAAGAAATATAAGAAATCTTCTAGAACTAGCCCCTTTTAAAAACGTGGACGGAGTAGATATTTCGAAAAAAAATGTAGATTACTCTCTAAAATATATACGAAAGCTTTTTCCAAAAAGGAATTGCAATACTTGGGAAAACGACGGATATACTTTAAAGCCAGCTAAAGATGAAACTTATGATTTTATTATGAGTCATCAAGTATTTCAACATATTTCTAATTACAAAGTTAGATTTTCACTCCTTAAAGAATCGTTTAGACTACTAAAGAAGTCAGGACTATTCAGTTTTCATTTTATGGATTTAGAAGATTGTTGCTCTTATCATAAGAACTCTCGAAAACCAAAAAACGTTTACATAGGTAATTGTCAAAACGTAATAGATGACTTATTAAAAATTGGCTTCAAAAACGACGAAATCGGCTATTTTAAAACCCACCGGAAACAAATAAATTTATTTGCAGACGCTCAAGGCTACGGCCCTAAAGAATATTATTTTATAGCAAGAAAATGAAGATTGCTCTTTGCTTACATGGAAAGTTTGATTCGTTAACTGATTTATCCTCCAAAGGGAATGACGGATATAAGCATATAAAAAATCGAATACTATCAAAGTGCGATCCTGATGTATTTGTACACTCTTGGGACGAGCACGAAAAAGAAAATATTTTAAAACTTTACAAACCGACAAGGTATAAATTTGAAAAACAAATAAATTTTAACGAGCTAACACGACACTTAGGCATTATACCGAATCCACCCAGAACACCAAATACTATTCTATCGCACTTTTATTCTGTATCTGAATCGATCAAGCTAGCTTGCGAGCAAGATAATTACGATATTGTAATAAAAGCTAGATTTGATTTAGGCAGAATTAACAGAAGAACATCAGGGCCTCATAACGCAGATAATCCATTTCCAGTTCAATGTATAACTTTTAATCCTGAGTTGAACATGAATCAGCTACATATGGCAAATTGGCAATATTTAGATTCCGATGGGCCTGCTGATATGTGGTTTTATTCCAGCGGTAAAAACATGAGTCACCTAAAAGATTTGTACAGCTTCGCTTTGAAATGTTTTGATCTAAACTCTTCGTACGCTAAATCCCTTAACGACTTAAACGACCTCCCGAACGCCATTAAGATATACAAAGCGTTTTATATAGAAAAAAAATTATGGAATAAGAGGAGTTTGATAGATACCATTTTTAAATAAATGTTCGACTTAGTTATACAAGGGCCACTAAATAATACTTCTTTACAGTATGTAGACAAGTACCACTCTCAATTCAAAAATATAATAGTTAGCCATTGGGAAGAAGATTTAACTGATTCTGTAAAATCTAACTACAACAAACTTAGTGACCAGAAAATAGTAAAAGGTGATTATGGAGGTCAGTATAAACCCTTAGCCCAA
The DNA here is from genome assembly GCA_905478065.1 of uncultured bacterium. Classification (GTDB taxonomy): domain Bacteria; phylum Fidelibacterota; class Marinisomatia; order Marinisomatales; family UBA1611; genus TMED80. The sequence goes on from CAJQGZ010000092.1 coordinate 1,815, forward strand.
ATTACTTCTCAGCCGCTTCCCGATATAAGCAAACTTTTTTTCTTTAGAAACGATAGCAATTTTTTTTATAGCATTGCATCAACCTATGAAGGACTTAAACAATGTACGTCTCCTTACGTTGTAAAGATGCGCAGTGATGAATGCTATTTGAATTTAAACCCACTGAAAGAAAAGTTTCTAAAAGATACGAAAAAGATGGTATGTGGTAATATATTCTTTAAAACTTGGGAATTTAGACCCTACCATATAGGCGATCACCTTTTCGTGGCTGAAAGAGAAGCTCTTTTTAAAACTTATGATAATCTTTTAAATTTTTTTAGATACGGAAGCCCTAAAGATAAACCTTGGGCTAGCTTTACTTACGAGGACAATATAGCTCCCGAGCAAGTCCTCGCGAGGTCCTACTTAACCTCCAAAAATTGCCCAATTAGTGATTGGGACAACAAAGAAACTCTTTTTAAACATTTTGATGTGGTCGATATAAACCAACTTTCTCCTTACGTTTCTCGCTGGGTAAACGCACCATACGGAATGGAAACTTATTCCTCGGATGGAGTTAGATTTTCTGGCGAAGTTTCAAACGTAGAAGATGTTTAAAAATAGTTAGAAGCCTCGCCCACAACAGGTACATCGAAAAAGGTTTTTTTAAAAATAATGTTTAGTTTTTTTATACACACCCATACCGACTGCAAAGATATATGGCCAGCTTTTTTCGGTCAGTTAAATAAGTATTTTTCAAAATACGAAAAAAATATAATCGTAAATAAACCGGATTCATTCTTATCAGGTTTTAATGTTATTACTTACGACCCAAGCCGACAGTATACCAGCCGAATAAAAGAAGCCCTCAGAAGCTTGGGAGACGACATTATATTATTCACTCACGAAGACATGATCCCTTATAGGGAGCCATTATATGACGTTCTCGAAGAATATTGCGATCTAATTAAAAGTAATAAAGTTGATTTTATTAAGCTTTTGAAATGCATGGATACTCCGGGTGATTATAATTTTGCAATTTCAGATATTCACCCAAATCTCGCGTTATGCCCAAAACAATATTCTTTTACTATTCAACCCACTTTATGCAAGGCTTCAAAACTTCTAGATGTTTTCAGTTCTTGCGCCCCTACTAATATTTGGGATTTTGAGGCTAAAGTATATTCAATTTTTACTAACTTTGTTCATGACAAATGCTTTATGTCTTCTTTTAATGAAGAAAAAAAGAGAGGGCTAGCTCATTGGGATTCAAAAGTGTACCCGCATGGTAATATGATTTTTAAAGGCAAATGGACCTATAGTGAATACCCATCAGAAATAGATTATTTATGTAAAGAATACGGGATAGATTATAAAAAGAGAGGGATAGCATGAAAAAACTGATAATATTCGATTTAGATGGAGTATTAATAGACACAAAAGATACTCACTATATAGCCTTAAACAAAGCTTTAAAAGAAGCCGGAAAAGAATATGTAATTAGTAAATCAGATCATATCTCAACTTATGACGGACTAAGCACAAGTGAAAAACTTTCAATGCTATCAAAAGAAAGATCTCTACCTATATCAAAACACGAATCAATCTGGAATAAGAAACAGGAGATAACTAAAAAAATACTTAACACAATCGACGAAAGTCAAAAACTAATAGAGATATTTAAACATTTAGAACGCGAAGGTTACTTAATTGCATGTTGCTCTAACTCGATTAGAAAAACAGTTTACCAAATTTTATCCCAGTTAGGAATTA
>CAJQGZ010000093.1 GCA_905478065.1 uncultured bacterium
TAGCTAGTAACAAATCATCAGGGCTCCAAAACTTTAAAACATCTTGTTCGCAAACTCTGCCATCCCTCTCGCTAAAAGCTAAGGAATATATCTTATATAAAAGTTTTATGCCTTGGTTGTTTTTTGCGAATATGTTTATTCTGTGTGAGCTTTTTTTCTCGAAATCACTGGCCACTTGAAGCCTTAAACCGAAAACAAAATCAAAATCATTTTTTTCAGAGTGTCTCAAGTAATCAAGGAATCCGTGCATTCTATTTTCCAGTAAAAAGACTTTTCCCAAATTATGTTTTTTAGCAATATCTATAACGCTATCAGGGCCATTTGACTTCGTTGGTTTAAATTTTAGTATAGATTTTCCTATACTGTGATCTGTTGTGAACAAGGGTATCATACTCAATAATCAGTTCTATTCCATCTGGGGCAACCTTGGTAGCGCTCCTTTTCTATAGTATAGCCTTCTTTTTGTAGTTTGACAAGCTCAAAATAATCTTCAGCAAAAACTTTTTTGATCAGTTTACCTGAATCGTTATAAAGAGTATAGTATTCAAAAGGGAATTTGTACATGCAATGCCACATCGGTTGACCGTTTTTTTTAGGCTGACCTCTATACCTTGCAAACCCACACATAATTGGTCCAGCAAAACCGTCTTCTTTAGTTACCTTTTTATCTGCAGCATAACTTTTTTTAGCTCTGACTTTGTTAAACTTTTCAAGATCCCTTTGAGCTTCACTTAGATTCAGCTCAAACTTTTCAAGATCATCGGAAGGAATTTTTTCCATCTTCAATAATCCTTCTGGGTTTTCTGAGTTTTTCAAATCAAACTTAAGAAAAACAAATTCGATTCTTCGTTCTTTATATTCTGGAAACAAATGTTTTACAGCTAAGCAATAAATATAATCTTGCAAGTTTTCAGAAACTTCTTTTCCTTGAAAAACCGCTTTACTAGTTTTAAAATCTCTAATGACAGCTAACTTTTTACTTTTGTATAAGAAAAGTTTATCAATAAACCCTTTGATATGGTATTGTTTACCTTGCTCTTCTATTTTTAAATCGAACTCATACTCAGAATATGCTTCTGTCGGTTTTTGTAGATCTTTGCCGTAAAAATCATATTCTAATCCTGCCACAATCATATCATTGATCATGGTGAGATTTTCTTCGTCATTGACTCCGTGTCCTATGGCTTTTTTTAAAACCATTCTTTTGATAGATGGAACACAAAAGGAGTCTTTGTTTTTAATAATCTTATTGTAGTATCTTTTTCTATTTGCTTTGCCTAAACATTCGAATACAGCATGACATATATCACCTCTAGAGGAACCGTCATTTTTTTTATCAGGTAACATCATGTGATATTTTGCCCAATATAACCAACTGCAACTTCGCGCAGTTTTTACTCTACTTGCTGATAATTTAACTATTTTGCTCATTAAAAAGTATCCTCGTTTAAATGCGCAGACAGCAACTCTATTTTTTTATGAAGGTTAGCTTTTTTTAAAAATATTTTTTTATGAAAAGGATTCTTAATAAAATCTAATATGTATTTGCGCTGATCTTTTTCATTTATTTGTTTTTCAGTCCACTCATTGAAATTTTTATTTTGATGCATCTCTGATAAGTCGCCTGACTTAGGTAGTTTTATAGAGACTTTATCTATGTCAAAAAAATCTAACAAAGAAATGTAAATTTTAATTGAAGCTTCTAAGCCTGAGTTTACTTTATTGCTTTTATCATTATTCATAACGATAATGATTTTTTTAGGATTGAATGCTAATATTGATGCTAATTGGTTGCCGCTTAAGCTTAGACCAAAAGTAACTATATGATTTTTAAAACCATTTTCAGTTAAAGCTAAACTATCCCCTACTGATTCAACAACATAAATCACCTCTTTTTCCTTAACGCTATCTTTAAAGTCTTTACCTAAGCACAAAGGATAAACCCAATCTCTTTTTTGTCCTACATGCTTCCATTTTGGTATTTTATCTTGATTAGGTTTCCATAAGGTTGATCTGCCAGAAAAGCCTATTAAAGAGCTAGGGTCTTCAAAACTAAAAATAGGAAAAACATATCTATTGTTCATGCTTCCTAATGTAGAAAATCCTGACTTATAAGACTTTAAGGTTTCAGAAGATATACCTTTACTATTGTAAAACTTATAATGAGGTAAAAAGTTATTTATGACTGACGCATCGTATGTTTTTGGCATTCTTATATTATGTTTACGGTCAACGTTTTCAAATATGTCTTGAGTTTTTGTTTTAGTTATGTCGTATTTTTTTAAAACATCGGGGTTTGAAGTCCCTAATACTTTTGAAACTAGTCTTGCGAATGGGCTTGGGGGAATACCTTCAACAAAATCCCTCCAAACACCAGAATTCTTATATATTTGAACGGCAGTATTGTTGTCTCCATTTCTCCATATTGCATTTGTTGTCCAAAACTCGCCTTTGTCTAAAAGCTTGAAGCCTAAATTATGAAGCACATCTTGAATATCTTCTGTATTCATTTGTTATATTGTATTAGGGACCTCACCTCTCTCGAAAGACCTCAAGTCTTCTTCTGGTTCATCGTTTTGGACAAACTCATCTTGAGCGTCTAAGAAGTCTGATATATCTTGCTGATCCCCTCTGCACTCTACGTTAAAATTATTAATATTAAGCTGAATGCTGTTCTTTACAGTTCTGTCAGGCATTTGTATTAAAGCGTTAGCCCTTTGAGGCATTTTTCCTAAATGTCGAGTTTTAACTGCTATTAATTTATGGTTACCAAAACGCTCTGTTTCCTGAACCTCTTCGTCAGCAGTTTTTCTTCTTAAGATAAAAAGATGGGAGCAATATTGAGTGACTCTATCTGACCCGCTAACAATACCTTCATCGTCATTAACATCTCTGGATTGACGGTTAGTAACGATACCTGACCTATTACTTTGTATACTGGTTATCATAGGGATAATTGGTTCACCTTCAAAAACAATTTCTCTCTGAATCGTTCTTTTAAATGTGTCAACCATTTTTCCTATTGTTTGCCATTCCGCTTTATTTGTTTCTTCTGTTGGCTTAATGTAATCAAAAGAAAATATCATCGGGTTACCTCTACCCACCTCTTTGTAATAAAATCTTTTAAGAACATTAATCATTCTTTCTAAAGAATAACCTCCTACACCGTGATAATGAAATTTGAGGTCTTTAACCTTATCAAAACCATCTCTAACTTTTTTAACTATTTCATCTCCCGCCTGTCTCCATTTTCCTGTTTCAAGTAAATGAGGGCTAACGCCAGAAACAGCTGAACATTGACGGATCATTAGTTCATTTCTGCTCATTTCACCATTATCAAAATGAAGTACAGGCACTTTGTGTTGTAATGCCACCTTAACACAATAATCCAAACAAAAGGTTGTTTTTCCTACTCCTGATCTAGCGACAATAACTGTAATATTTCCCGGCCTTAAAAGTGAACCGTATAAATCATTGATCATTTGGTGAGGCCCCATTAATCCCATTTCATCTTTAGGATTTTCACCTAAAAACTCAACATATTCCCTCATTTCATCCCCACAGATATTACTAAAACTATCTTCTGATAAATCAAAAATATTTACTTTATCATTAAAAGATTTATCAGCAACCTCAACGATTTCGTTAAAAGAGCAATCTTCATGCATCTTTTTCATTTGCTCAGCTGTATTCTTTGAAGCTAAGTAAATCTCTCTTCTTACGCTAACCTTTTTGAGGGCTTGGGCTACCTGCACAACTTGATTGGCAGATATAGCTTGCATAGATAAAGAATGTAAATATTTTGATATATCTATCCCATTTGCAAAAGAAACACCTAAACTTTTAATTTTTTCACTTAAAACAATTAAATCTACCCCCTTATTGTTTTCGCAAAAAGATTTAAGCGCTATGTATACAGTGCCGGTAATATTTTCTTCTGTAGAAGCAAAGTCTTTTTCGGATATGAAGTCTGCTATAGCGCCATATTGATCTGGATGCTTTAATAAGCCAGCTAGCAGTCGATGCTCAAGCTCTAAATTATATATCATTTTACTCTAGTTCGTCTGGGTCTTGTTGCGGCATAGAAGATTCACTTAGCTCAATTTGATCAAGAAATTTTTCTAAAGATTTCCTTAAACCTAATTCAACCACTTGAGATCCCACTTTACAATTGATAGATACGCTACCACTATTATCTACATAAGCTAAAATAAACCCACCATATTGACCATTGTTAGTGAACTCATAAAGCTTATCCATTATGACTTCTGGCACCCCGTTATTATTACTTGTGTGATCCATAGTATATATTACACTATTACTTTCCTTTAGCTAATGTTTGGCGCAAATAATCCATATCTTCTTCATCGTGGATTTCTATCAACATGATATTGTTGATTTCGCAAAAGTTAAGCTTGTCTTGATCTCTTTTGAGTTGTTTAAGATAATTCATCTTGCTTTTGCCGTGGAAAAACTCAACATATTCAGTGTGCTGCCTTCCTTGAACTTCAATAGCTATATTTAATGTAGCATTGTAGAAGTCCAATGTCAAGCGAGTACCTACAATAGGAAATTCTTCAAATACTATATGGTTCTCCCAGTAAGCATAAAGTATATTTTTTACTTTCTTTTGGAATTTGCTTCGACTATCTTTAGCCCAAGCAACCCTATACGAAGATGCTTTCTTTAGTTTTTTTGTAGAACCAAATAGTGTTCGAAATATCATTCGGACAAAATTAAGTCTCTGAAGTATTTTATGAAAAAGTTTTTGATTTTTTCATCTTCTTCTACTAAAGTATTAAACTTATTTTCGCCTTGTATTGTTTCTGGTATTTCGATTTTATGCTCTAGCGCTTCGTTTCTTAAATCTGCAGAAATAGATATCCATGCCCCCTTCTTCTCGGCGTGACCCCACAAATATAACATATCTAATATCTCTTTCTCGTTCCAGATACTCTTTCCTCCAATACGACCATAAATAATAGGATAACGAATTACAGAATTAGTTTTTTCATTTGGGCTTTTCTTTACCGTAATTTTTGCATAGTGACCTATATATGGATTTTTTTGAGGGTCATATTTTTCTAAAGGCTTTTGTAGGATCATATCAGTTTTGAATCTAGGCTCAAATTCAAAGATATAATTAGCAAAATGCAATAAAGCATTACCTCCCGTAGCTGTAGTTTGCCTTATAGGGGCTTTACTATAAGGGTCTAATTTTATATCTGCACGGACTTGACTGACAAAAACTGCCATATGTCCTCGTTTAGCAAGAACTATGCTAACTTTTTTCATGAATGTCGCAGCAATAACTGCTCCTCCAGCGACTTTAGAACATTCTTCGAAACTTTTTTCTGCGTCATTCTTTGTAATTAGACCGTCTACACTATCTAATAAGAAAAAATATCTAATATCTTCAGAGTTATCGTAAACAAGGTTACGCATTGCCTCAACAACTGTTTCGTAAATATTACATTCAAACACAAAACAATTTCCATTTTGCCATTCTTCAGGTTTATTTGTGAACTCTACTCCTGAGCGGTCTTTCATGTTTTGGGATAACCGGCCTTCAGCTTTAATGTAAAAGCCTCTAGAATTAGGCACTGTATTAAGGAAATTGCGCATCAACTCTAATGCAGCAGAGGTTTTGCCTCCCTCATTCATGCCTGTAAACCGATGTAATCCGGGGCCAATGCCGCCTTGCAATTCGAAGTCTACAACCAAGCTCCCGTAAGACACTTTATAATCTATGTCTTCTTCAAAATTATAATGATGCTCTTGATTAGTTTTCAAAAAATTTGAAAGCTTATCGTTCATAGTGAGAGGGGTCGAATTTGATGTTTTTGATTTAGTTCTAGCCATTTAAAAAACTTCTGATAGATTGTGGTTTATTTTTTCTTATTATGTCTTTCCCGAATTTTTTATCGTAAATTGTTGTGTCTTCATCTTTACGAGAAACACGATGGAAATCTCTATACTTTACTCTCAAATGTTCCTCTAGAGGTTCAACCATAAGTTGAGCGAAAGATTTTAACTTAGGTCTGAATTCAGTTTTTTGCCAGAATTCTAAATTGGGATATTTCTCTATAAGTTTTTTTAAGAGCTTGGTTTCTTTTGACCAAAAACCTCTAGCCTTTGTTACTTCGATGTGTTTTTCAATAATTTTACTGAAGGCTACTTTAGGCATACAAACTATATTAACACATGAAAACCTTACGTCAACAAAAAAAGAGTCCCTTTTAGGACTCTTTTAGTAGCAAGTTGAATTGCTGGTATGTCTATGCACCAATAGACTTATGATTGAGGTGGAGAAACAGATTGCAAGCCGGGATTTTTAAGTTTTTCCTTTTTTGCTTTATTTTTTAATTCTTCGTCTATTTTGTAGCCATCTTTATTAATTGGTCTCATGTCTTGATAAGGAGTTCCTACTTCATCAACAGGAATTTCTTTATCGGGAAAAACTGCAATCTGAGTCGCTTCCAGCTCTTCTGCTTCTTTTTGTCCTTCTTCTCCAAGTTTGCCTGTCTTTTCCATTCTTTTAAGAATAGCTTTTTGAAGAGCAGGTGGGAGCTTCTTTTGTTTGTCTGTAAGCCCTCCTTTTCCTGTTTCAAGTATTTCAGGACGCATTTTCATATATTGCATAGCGCACATAGACGTAGTGTCTTTATTGCTTAATTCGGCTGTGTTGACATAAAGTTTATCATCCATAGCGCAAGAACTCATGAATTCGCCTTTAATTTCCATTTCATCTTTGCCGTAATCGGCAAATGAGACTTCTAAATTTTCTTTGTAATATTTCATTTTAAATTATTGTTTCATTGTTAGAGCTTTCAATGACCCCTTCTTCTTCGGTGTCATTATAATAGATGAGGTAACCATGAATAGAGTTTACATAATCAGAAATCTTAGTGATTTTTGATTGAACCCATGCTTCCATTTCTGTATCATCTTTCATTCCTTCCATCATTTTAAGCAGTTCTGCTATTTGGGCTTGAGCTTTATTAAGTTGAGCTTTTGCCATACCTAATTCATAATCGCTAGCTTCGCTAACATCGCAGCCGCAACCACCACCGCAATCACAGTCATCATCTTCTTCGGCTAACGATAGATTCGGGTTTATTGATAAAAGTTGCTGATGGTCCCACAACTCTTTACCGTCCCATGATCCTTTAATATAATCTGTAACTGATTTGCCTGCTTCCCACATTTTACAGCTCCAGTATCGAGCCTTCCATTTAGGACCCGGTTCAGAGCAATTATGCCTTGACCTAAAGTTTTTCCGGCGTTGTGGATCGTCCCTTTTGATTTCCATATTAGGATCTCCAAAACGAACAATTACAACATTACCTTTTTCATTTTTCACATAAACAGCGAATTTTTTAGGGCCTTTAGAAGTTCTAAAAGGCTTATTGAGAGTTTTATTCTCTTTGTCTGCTGCTATGCTGTCAGTTAAATTTACTTTAATATTCATATTAAAATTTGTTTAAGTATTCTTCAGCGTTATAAAGCTCTACTTTTGTGAACTCTACAGATGCCCCGACTCTTTGAATGTCAAGCATTTGATCCCCAGTTTTGTCGATATTTTTATAAAAATCCACACTACTTTTAGCAATATCTTGGTCTGCTTTTTTGTAAGAGTCTTTCACTTTACCTCCACGCACCATTTTTAAAAACATATTTACCCTAGCCATAGCCCACTGATCTCTAGATTTACCGGGACGATGAGAAGAAGAAAATGCTCCTGCGCCACGACGATAAACCTTTTTAAGTTGAGTAAGTGAAACTTTTTTAGAATATTTTTTGTTATGCTCTGAAACTTTATTTTTTAAAGCTTTAGTTATTCTTTCTGAAAAAGTAATAGCTGCACTAACTAGATCTTTATCATCCTTGCGTTCTAAGTTTTTTTTTGCTTTTTCTTTGGCATCAGGTTTGGTTCCAGCAGAACCGGGAGGATTCATTTTAGAGCCCTTCTTTTTTTCTTCTGGCTTTGCAGGGGTTTGAGCTGAACTTTTTGGTCCAGATCTACCTGCTAAGTTTATTTGTTTTTTGTTCATGATTACAAATAATTATACACTGAAAAGAGTGCAAAATGAAAAAGCATTTACCCTTCGCATGAAGAACAGCTAGATATGCTCCTTGAAAGCTCTTGCGCAGGGTTAGCGCTTCTTTGGTAGTAAAAACCTTTAATACCTAATTCCCACCCTTCGATAAGAAGTTGACTAACCTCTTTGGGACGAGCTTCTAAAGGCACCATTATATTAAGTGACTGACCTTGATCGATATATTTTTGTCTGGTGGAAGCCTGTATAACAACTTCTTTTTGGGATATTTCACCAAAAGTTTTAAAAATATCTTTTTCTTCTTGGGCTAGGAATTTTAGATGTTGCACAGAACCTCCTTTAACCAAAATAGACTTCCAAACATCACTTGTGTCTTTATTTTTTGATTCTAATAAACCTTTTAAATAAGGGTTTTTGTAAGTAAATTTACCTTTTGCTAAATCTTTAACAAAATAGTTAGAATTAAGAGGTTCTATAGAAGGAGAAACTTGCCCCAGAATAAAAGAACTTGATGTGGTTGGAGCAATTGCTATTGTGTGAGTGTTTCGTCTACCATAGCCTTTAAGAATGGGAGCTTCGCCGCATAAATCAGCCAATTCTTCTGATGCTTTGTCGCATTTTCTTCTTAATGCTTTAAATATTTTACTATTTAGCATTTTGGCTTCAAACGACTCAAAAGATACACTCTTTGATTGAAGTAAAGAATGCCAACCTAAAACACCTAACCCTAATGCCCTGTGGTTTTTGGCAAAATTATGAGGGTGCTTCATAA
>CAJQGZ010000094.1 GCA_905478065.1 uncultured bacterium
AATGGATAAGTGCCGTAGGGAAAGACATAACCAATTTTAGTGCGGTAGGTTATTTTTTTGCTAAAAAATTACACATAGAACTTGATGTGCCGATTGGCATAATACATTCAAGCTGGGGAGGTAGTAATATTCAGTCTTGGTCTAGTCTCAATGTTCTAGAACAGATAGAAGGTTTTTCAGACAAGCTTAAAAAGCTTAAAAAAGATTCTCTTAAATATAAAAAAACAAAAAATTGGTATTCTCAATTTGAAAACATACCATCTGGGTCACATTCATGGGACTTGTTTTTATCAGAGGTTTTTCCTGAAAATGATTATTTAGACTTTTTATTACCTAGTTGGAAAAACTTAGATTATTTAGGGAAAAATGATATTAAAAACTTTTCAAATGATTCCTATCATTGGGAATCTTTAACTGAAGAGAGCTTTATTAAAGCTGTATTCAATAATTTAAACTTCTCAGGAGCTGTTCTTTTTAAAAATGAATTTAAATTAGATTCTTTACATTCAAATTCATATGATTTGCTAATACGACCTGATAAAGATAGGCCATCTGGTTTATGGGAGTACGATTTATATATAAATGGTTCGAAAGTTGGTTCATCTTTAATCGATTTAAAAGACGCCGATTATGTTTCCAATAAACAAGATCAAAAATACAATATTGATTCCAAATTATTAAAGATTGGAAAAAATGTTATTATGGTTAGAGTGCTTGGCGTTTCTAGCCTTGGAGAAATTAAAATAAAATCATCTCATGCAAATATATCTTTTATAAAGAAATGGAAAGCCAAAATATTAGCTGAAGAGGCATTTCAAGTTGATAATTTTGAATACCCTTATACATCCTTTTATAACTATAAAGATCAAAATATAAATTTTTCAGATATTCCTGAAAAATTTTTCTTGAAACATAATACGTTAACCAGTTTATATAATGGTATGATGAACCCTTTATTAAATTATACAATTAAAGGTTTAATTTGGTACCAAGGAGAAAGTAATGTAGGAGGCTCCGGTGAGATCCAATACCAGAAAATTTTCCCTTTAATGGTTAAAGACTTTAGAAAATCATTCGGTGAAAATATGCCTTTTTATTTTGCTCAAATTGCTTCTTATGTTGGTTATGGTGGATTGCTACCTCATTTCCGTCATGTTCAAAATAGCCATTTACATATAAAAAATACTGGCATGGTCGTTACCTTAGATGTAGGAGAAAATCATGATATACACCCTTCAAATAAGCATGACGTTGGTAATCGATTTGCCTTATTAGCCTTAAATAGGACATATAATAAAGATTTTATCGACTCTGGCCCAGAATTAGATAACATTGAGCAAGAAGGAAGATACCTTAATGTTTATTTTAAAAATTGTGACTCTGGTTTAATGCAGATAAATAATAAAAATACATGGTTTGAGATAGCAGGAAGTAATAAAATTTATTTTGATGCAGAGGTAGATGTATATAATAAGCTAATACAATTATCTTCAAAAGAAGTAACTAATCCAAAGTATGTTAGATACGCTTGGAGCGATACAGCTAGTGCGACCTTATTTAATAATGAAGGCCTACCAGGCCCACCATTTTCTTCAGAACATTTGCAATTACACTATAAGTAATTAGATCTTTATTTTAAATGTTTTTATTTCAAATGGTTTTAGCTTAAGACGATAATTGTCCTTAACTCTCTTAGCTTTACTAATGTTTTTTTGTTCAAGAAGGTTTGTTTCTGTTATTTCTCCATCTAAATAAATATTACCTTTTGAATTCCTACCAAGTGTTTCAACAGTTCTAATAATAATTTCATTTTCATATTCACTTTTTTTAAAAGCGGTAATCTCTATTCCTTTGCCTTCATAGGTTATAGAGCTTGATGTCGATAAGTTCTTGTAGCCTTCAAAAATAAGTGGAGGATGATTTAATAAAGTAGATTCTTCAATTACATTTGACCTAATTAAATCTTTATTATGTGGATAAAAACTATAAACAAATTCATGATATCCGATATCTGCATCTGCATCTGGATTATTGGGAGATCGTAGCAAATTAAGGTCTATTGTGTTATCAAAAATGGAGTAACCATATTTACAATCGTTCATTAACGCTACACCGTAGTCATTGTTAGATAAATCAGCATACTTATGTCCAACCACTTCAAATTTTGCTCTGTCCCAGCTCGTGTTCTTATGAGTATTTCTTTTCACATGACCATATTGAATATCAAAAGTAGCTTGTTCAGTAGTAATGGTGGTAGGGAAGTGAACCCTAAGCATTTTGTGTTTTTCTTTCCAATCAACTGATGTATTAAAATCTAAACGTTTAGAATGGTTTGATAGAGAAATATGCTGTTTAATTGTAGAGTTCCCAATAGTATATGATATAGTTAAAGAACTATTTACAACACCTACTTTAACCTTTTCAATTTTTGTTACTGTTGAGGTTTCTAGTAAAGAATCTTTATAATAGAAGTCAATATCCCAGGCATCCCAATTAAGAGGTCTATCTTCATAAAGAGACAGTATATTACCATTAGATCTAAGAAGGTTTAATTTTAGCGTTTTATCATAAGCGGACTTCATCGTACCATCTTTATGAAA
>CAJQGZ010000095.1 GCA_905478065.1 uncultured bacterium
ATGTGAAAAGTTATGTTGTCTGCACCCGCTCTGGCGAATGGCTCTACTAAATTTTCAGGGTTGATGACCATCATATGAACATCAATAAATTTTTTAGTACTTTTTCGCAATGACTTAACTACAGGAGGACCAATAGTTAGATTAGGAACAAATTGATTATCCATTACATCAACATGAATCCAATCAGCCCCTCCTTCGTCACAAATTTGTAAAGCTCCCTGCAAGTTTGAAAAATCTGCAGATAAGATTGATGGTGCAAGCTTGAATTCTGAATACATATTTAGAAATAAAATCTAAATAAAATCATTGAAAAATCATATAAAACTAGATGCCTAAGCATAAATAAATTTTATTTCTTTGTTCATATCGGGATGTAAACTTTTATGGACAGGACATGCTAACGCGGCTTTTTCTAGTCGCTTCCGATCTTTTTCACTAATACGTTTATTCATTTTAATTTCAATAATGACATCGCTAATCATCCTGGGGTTGGCGCTCATGACTTTTTTAACTGAAGCACTAGTCCCAGATATATCTAACCCATTCTTTTCGGCTGCAATTGCTATAATAGTGATCATGCAGGAGCCAAGTGCTGTTGCTACCAAATCAGTTGGTGAGAAGGCTTCCCCTTTTCCGTTATTGTCAACCGGCGCATCCGTTATAATTTTTTCGCCTGAAGCAATGTGCTCTGACTCAGTTCTTAAATTGTTTCTGTAAACTATTTTTGATGTACTCATGATTTTATTTGCAAACCTCCTTAAAAATTCGCTTAAAGTTACCACCTAAAATTTTTCTAACATCTCTTATTGTATATCCATTTTCGATAAGCTTTTTTGTCAAAAAAGGTAACTTTGCTACGTTTTCTAATCCTGTAGGCATTATTTCGACTCCGTCATAATCAGAACCAATTCCAACAAAATCAACGCCAACTAAATCTACGACGTATGATATATGTTTAATTACATCATTTATATTTGGCGCAAATTTAGCTTTCTCATGCTTCAGCAGTTTCATCTTCTCAAACCAATATTGATTTGATAATGTGTCATACTTTTCAGCTAGTATTTCTAATTCTATATCATATTTACTATCAACGAGATCAGCTTTTTTAGAAAAAGTACTATCAATATATCCAGGGTAAAAATTAATAAAAACAGCGCCTCCTTTTTTTGCGATTGCTTTGATTTGGTCGTCTTTTAAATTTCTATAATGTGGGCATAAAGAAAAAACCGAAGAGTGTGATGCTATTATCGGCGATTTCGATTGTTCGATAACATCCCAAAAGGCTTGCTCTCCTAAATGGGAGACATCTATGATTACTCCAAGATCATTACACCTTCGAACTACTTTTTTCCCAAAATTAGAAAGTCCAATTACAGATAATGAATTTATATTTAATACTTCATCTTTTGCGGAACTAGCAATATTGTTAGAGTTATTCCAAGTAAGTCCTAAATACTTCATTCCTCGATTATGAAGCTGATCAATACGTTCAATTTTATTACCAATTATGTGACCCCCCTCAACACCAATAACACAAGACATTTTATTTTTTCTATTGTTATATGAAATATCTTGAAAAGATTTTACAAGGCCCCAATCGTCAGGAACTCTAGAAATCAAAAAATTAAGCTTACTGATCATACTATTTGCTTTTTGAAAATACTCTTCATCATTGTTTACGTTGCTTGGACTAACCCATATTGAGAAGACTTGTAGATCTACACCACCTAGTTTGAACTTTTCTAAGTCAGATTGCGTTTCTTGATGAAAAGACAAGATATCTTCTCCTTCCATCGCTCTAAGAATAATATCATTATGCGTATCGGCAACGAATGACTCCATATGGATATCATGAATAGATCGTTCACAACTGGTGACGGTGAAAAATAAGCTTAGAGCTAAACTTAAAAAGAGTTTTACTTTAATCCCATTCAAAGCCGGTAACTTTATTACTAAAAGAATTAATTTCAATAATGTTATAATCTTGAATTTTATCAACAAAATAATATAAGAATTTGGTAGAATCATTCTCACTGCGCCAAACAGAGTCTGGCAACCCAATATTATCCAAAACTAATGTCTCATTTGGGCTCCCTCTTAAAAACTCCCAAATTTCATATTCTGTCATCAAACCCATGCTAAATATTGTTTTTTCTACTAAATCAGGACTGCTTTTTTTGGTAGGAGGAAGGGATAATATTTTGGGGACCACAATTTCTGAAGCACACGAAAGAAAAATAAATATGATAGCTAAGAGTTTATATAACACCTCCAAAAATAAGATGCCTGAATTCCATCATACAAGTGAACTAATTTTAAAATTTTGTTTTAAATTCAAGTCAATTTCATAAAAGGTTATAAGAATGTCAAAAGACAAAAGAAAAAACAGATTTTATTATAATGACGATTTCCTTGGAAGCCCACAAGGACGTTCAATGAGGATACTTTCAGAATATTATGGGCCATTAAAGAAAATCACCGAAAATAAAATTCACGATACTATCGTATTTTTTGGGTCAGCAAGAATTAAATCAGAGTCTGAATCAACCAAAATTTTGTCAAAATTAAGTGGTTCTGCATCTGATCAAGAAGAGAAAAGAGCACAAAAAGATGTTGAAATGAGCAGGTTTTATGAAGAAGCTCGACAGTTGTCAAAAAAACTCACTCTTTGGAGCAAAAACCTTGATAACAAAAAATCTAGATATATTATCACCTCTGGTGGTGGAGGTGGGATTATGGAAGCAGCCAATAAAGGCGCTAAAGAAGCAAACGGTATTTCTGTAGGTTTGACAATTTCACTACCTTTTGAAGCTACAAGTAACCAATATATTTCAAATGGTCTAGATTTAAAATTTCATTACTTTTTTATGAGAAAGTTTTGGTTTATTTATTTAGCAAAGGCACTTGTTGTCTGGCCAGGCGGGTTTGGGACTTTGGATGAAGTGATGGAGCTCCTAACATTAATTCAAACAGAAAAGATCAAAAAGAAGCTACCAATAGTCCTTTACGGCTCAGATTTTTGGAATAATGTAGTAAACTGGGATTATCTTGTTGATTGCGGAACTATTTCAGAATCTGATTTAGATTTGTTTCACATATCAGATGATATTGATGATTCATACGATTACATCACCAAATATATTGAAGCCTATAAATTAACAGGACCAAACTTTTAATATGTTGAGAAATACAGTCATAATACTTTTACCGCTATTCCTCTTTGCGCAAACAGAGCCAACCAAAGATTTACATAAAAACAGGCCTAAGGTATGGACACTAACAAATGCAATGATTCATACGTCGCCTGGTGATTTCATTAAAGATGGCTCTATTGTAATACGAAATGGCAAGATTGAAGCTGTTGGTAGATACATTAAATCGCCTAAAGATGCTTATGAAATCAATCTCCAAGGCGCGCATGTTTATGCTGGTTTTATTGAAACATGGCTCGAAACTGAATCCTACAATTCAAAATCAAAAAATGAAAGAAGGCATTGGGATTCTAAAGTTAGGCCTGAATACAGATCTGTTGATAATTTTGATATTAAAGAGAAACATATTAAAGAATTAAGATCCTTGGGCTTTACGACAGCTCACTTAGCACCAAAACAAGGAATATTTAGAGGGCAAACAGGTATTGTGAACTTATCTAAAAGCCCTAAAACGATAAACTCTTCAGTTGCTCAAGTTATTGATTTTAAGTATCAGCCTAAGGGCAAAAGAACTTACCCCAGGTCTCTTCTCGGGGTGATTGCTCACATAAGACAGACTTTTTATGATTCAGAGTGGTATTTAAAATCGCAAGAAATTGTTCAGTCATACCCCGCAGAAAATAGACCCTTAGCTTCAAATTTTTCTCTAGAAAGTTTAGGCCTTACTAGAGCTCTTGAAAAACCATTTGCATTTATATCGTCAGATGATAATTCCGCTTCAAGATTAATGAACATATCAAAAGAGTTTAAACTTAATCCTTGGATTCTTGGTAGTGGTTATGAGTATAGAGAACTGAACCAGTTTAATCAACTTAAACCTTTTTTCATTATGCCTATTGATTTCCCTTCAAAGCCCAGTGTAACCAAATATATGAGCGACCTTCAATATTCAACTGCAGAACTCAAACATTGGGATGTGGCTCCGGACAATCTATCTTATCTTAATAGGGCTGGCCATGATTTTTCCATTACAAGTCATCGTTTATCAAAAAAATCTGAATTCCGTAAAAACCTCGAAAAAATTATTGCTCGAGGCCTTAGCAAAGATATTGTACTTGCAGCACTAACAACGCAACCAGCTGAAGCCTTAGGATTGGAAAAATCTATGGGTAGAGTTGCCAAAGGATATGATGCAAATCTTGTGATTGTTGACGGTGACTACTTTAAGCCAACTTCAAAAGTTGTCAGCCTGTGGATTGAAGGAGAAGAAATATATATCGCCTCAAAAAAAACACCTTCGTTTTTAGGTAATTGGTCTTTAAAGTATAATGGTTCCGCCTATGAATTAAAAATTGAAGACATTCTAAAAAACAGAACAAATGACCCTCGAAATATCGTTTATAAAGGATCAATATTATTTCAAGGAAAAACAGTTGAATTATACAATATCGATATTTTCGAATCATCTATTTCATTTACAATCGATGGCCAAAATATCGGACAAAAGGGTTCAATAACATTCAACGGCGAATTAACAAAATCTCAAATAATTGGAACAACAAAAAACCTGGGTAATGAGTCTCTACCTTTCCAGGCAGATATTAAAATTAGTACTGTTGGTAAAGAGCTTGAGCCCGAGTCGCCTAGTTCATTATCCGTCTTCTCGCCTGATGGGGCATATGGTCTATTTAAGGATTATCCTCAACCGAATGCCATATTAATTAATGATGCAACATTATGGACATGTGGACCAAAAGGGACTCTAGCTGAATGGGATATATTGTTTGTTGGCGGAAAAATAGAGCAAGTTGCACCAGATATTACAGTCCCCCAGGGTAGTGCCATTGTTATCGAAGGAGCAGGTAAACATGTAACCCCAGGACTTATTGATTGTCATAGTCATTCGGCAGCTAGTAGTATTAATGAAGGTACTCAGTATATAACCTCTGAGGTTAGAATGAAAGATGTGCTAGACCCAACAGACATAAATATTTATAGACAACTTGGTGGTGGACTAACCACAGCTAATGTATTGCATGGATCGGCAAACCCTATTGGTGGGCAAAATGCTGTAATTAAACTGCGGTGGGGAGCTGATGCTAACAGTTTATTATTCAAAGGTGCACCAGAGGGAATAAAGTTTGCGTTAGGTGAAAACGTAAAACAATCTAATTGGAGTGGCACAAATAGATATCCACAAACTAGAATGGGCGTTGAGCAAGTTATTCGAGATGCTTTTAGAGCCGCTCTTGATTACAAGCACGAGAACGACAACTATTATCGAAATTCAAAATATCAACGGACAAAAGTTCCGCCTAGAAAAGACCTTGAACTTGATGCGCTCTTAGAAATCCTTGAAGGAAAAAGATTGGTCCATTGTCACTCATACAGGCAAGATGAGATATTAATGCTAACTAGAGTTGCAGAAGATTTTGGATTTAAAATTGCGACGTTTCAACATGTTCTTGAAGGCTATAAAGTTGCAGATAGAATTGCAGAGCATGGAGCAGGAGCATCTACTTTTTCAGATTGGTGGCAATATAAATATGAAGTTATTGACGCAATTCCTTACAATGGAAGTATGATGGCAAAAAGCAATGTTATAGTATCTTTTAATTCAGATGATAGTGAGCTTGCAAGGCGATTAAATACCGAAGCAGCAAAAGCGATTCAATATGGGAATCTTGATCCAAATGAGGCGCTAAAACTGGTAACTATTAATCCTGCAAAACAATTAAAAATAGATAAATTTGTTGGGTCTTTAGAGCCAAAAAAAGATGCTGATTTTGTAATATGGGATGGTGAACCTTTATCAGTTTATAGTAAAGTTGAAGAAACTTGGATTGATGGAATTAGGTACTATTCTAAAACTGAAAATAAAATACTTGAAGATAGAGACGAACAATTAAGAAAAGATATCATCCAAAAAGTATTATCGATTAAAGGCGGTACTGGTACCAATACCAGTAAAAGTATAAATTCAAAAATGTATCACCAGGGTCACAATTGTGATATTTTAGACAATACAGGTGTCTACAATGAATAAAAGCATACTATTAATTTTTACTTTTTCTATTTTGTTATCGAATGATCAGATTCCTGGAAAAGAGCAAAAAAGACCTATACTCTTAAAAGGTGGTATCCTCCATACTGTTTCTACTGAAGTTCTCGAAGGCTATGACATATTATTTTCAAAAGGTAAAATAGTTAGAATTGAAAAAAACATTATGGCATCGCCAGAAACAGATGTTTACGATGTTTTTGGTAAACACATAGTTCCTAGTTACATCGCGCCTTTAACTAGAATTGGATTAGTGGAGATTGGTTTAGTTCGTCAAACACATGATTTTGCTGAAAGTGGCTCAATCAACCCAAATGTGAAAGCAAATGTTAGTTATAATCCAGATTCTGAACTTATACCTATCACTAGGTCAAATGGCGTCCTTATTGCCAATTCCGTTCCAGCTGGTGGGCGAGTTTCAGGTCAATCTTCAGTCATGATGCTTGATGGTTGGACTTGGGAGCATGCAACTTTAAAGCATCCATCAGGCCTACACATAAATTGGCCAGCTATGAGCATCAAGTATGGTAAGAATATAAAAAAATCTGAAAAAAAACAGCGTGAAGAGATACAAAAATCAATCAGAGAACTTGATGATATGGTTCGAGATGTAAGAGCATACTTCCAAATAATAAAACAAAGAGATCGATTATCCAAAGATAGGCAGAAAGTTGATCTAAGACTTGAATCAATGATTCCTTTCATTGTTGAAAAGAAGGGGATTTACATACATGCTGCTGAAGCTAGACAAATTATATCTGCCGTAGATTGGGCAAAAGAAAACGACTTGAAAATTATCATTGTTGGTGGCGCAGACAGCTGGCGACTAACCGACTTTCTTGTAAAAAATAATATTCCTGTTATTTTAGATAAAGTTGAAAAAATTCCAGCAAGGAGATTTGAGCCTATACACTTGCCATACAAAATACCCTATCTACTTCAGAAAGGCGGTGTGCAATTTTGTTTGAGTACTAGAATAGGATACCCCCATGATGGAAATATCCGAAACCTTCCAAACGAAGCTATGCGAGCTGCTGCATATGGCTTAGAAAAAAGCGAAGCCCTTAGATCCATAACGTTAAGTGCCGCAGAAATTCTTGATATTGATGATATGGTTGGTTCCCTTGATATTGGCAAAGATGCTACTTTCTTTATCTCTGATATACCACCCATGGAAATGAATCCCAAAATTTTAATGGCCTTCATTCAAGGTAGAGAAGTCGACCTGAATAATCATCAAAAAATGTTATATAAAAAATATCAAGAAAAATACCGAAGACTTGGCCAAATTAATCAGTAATCAAAATAACGACCTAAATCCACTTGCCTCCAAATAATCTATTTAAAAGTATTGCTGTCTTAGGTGCTGGAATAATGGGGGCACAACTAGCCGCTGTTTTTGCTAATAAAGGGATAAAAACATATTTATTTGATATTTCTAATAAATTAGCAACAAATGGTAAGGACCGTTTAAAAACTTTAAAACCTGCTCCATTAGAAAGTCCTGAAAAGATTAATTTAATAGTTCCTTGTAGTTATAAATCAGATCTTGAAAAAATTACGCAAGTAGACTGGGTATTAGAAGCCGTTGCTGAGAACCTTGATATAAAACTTAAAGTCTATGATACGATATTACCTCTTCTCAAAAAATCTGCTATTTTAACAACAAATACGTCAGGAATAACTCTTAAAGAGCTTTCACAAAAGTTTTCTCCAGAACTAAAAAATAAATTTATGGTCTCTCATTTTTTTAACCCCCCTAGGTACATGCATTTATTGGAATTAATTAGGGGTGAAGAGACTTCCTTAGAAACCTATAATACAATATCCAATTTTGGAAAAAATATATTAGATAAAGGAATTGTTCCCGCAAAAGATTGCCCAAATTTCATTGGAAATCGCGTTGGCATTTTTGGTCTAATGTCTACAATAAATATTGCCTTAAAAATGGAAATTGATATCGAAATAGTCGATGCACTAACAGGATCTATTTGCGGAAGACCTAAAAGCGCAACATTTAGGACAGCAGATATAATTGGCCTCGATGTCTTAAAAAGTGTAGCAATGACCACTTATAAAAAGTCTACTCATGATGAATCTATAGAAATGTTTAAAATACCCGAAGTTATGGAAATTCTCATTGCTAATGGAAACCTTGGTCAAAAAGCAAAAGGCGGTTTTTATAAAAAAGATACTAATGGGAATATTCTAGTTTTTGATCTCAATAATAAAAAGTACAGAACCATGAAAAAAGTAGATTTAGGATTGAAAGAGGAGATTGTTCAAGGAAGCAATGTTTCTCTACAAATAAATACCTTAATAAACCTGAACTCAAAATATGGAAAATTTTTCTGGGAGATTCTATCTGAAATGCTTCTTTATTGTGCAAATCGAGTACATGAAATATCAGATTCTTATAAGGATATAGATAATGCTATGAAGTGGGGTTTTGGATGGCGCTTTGGTCCATTTGAGATATGGGATATGATTGGTTTTTCTTCATCAACAGAAAGAATGAAAGCAGATAAAAAAAATATACCGGAATGGATCAAAAAAATTAAAAATGAAAAAGGGCCTGTTTTTTATTGATATTATTTAATGAAGCGGTAACCGTTTTAAACTTTTTTCTTGAAATATTTTTTCATCCATTTTTGCATCTACTTTAACCTGGTCAAAATAAATATCAGTTTTGTGCTTTTTCTGCAAGTCTTTAACATGAATTTTTGATATTATCTCATAATTATTTACAAAGGCATAATGGAAGTTTTTAATTTTTTTTAGCTTACTTTTTTTATCATAGGAAGCTTCCTGTACAATTTGAAAGTTTTCTTTTGAAACCCATGTTATATGTTTTGAGTACGATGTATTAATGCTTTTTTTTGGTATAACTTCCAAAACATAACATTCTTCTCCCCCAATCTGATCATCTTCAAGTCTTAAATATGTATTATCATCAAGTGACCGACTCATCATATCTTCATAACTAAGATCTGAACCCATAAAAGAATTACTTCTTCTGTTTGCATTAATTCTTCGAATTTTGTTAAAGGCAGGCAACCATATACGCATTTCAGTCTTCCTGTCTTCACGCTCGATTTTCAAAAATGACATACCTCTATCAGACTTAGGCTCTAAAACCCAAATCATCTGTTTTTGGCTCTGGCTTGCTGTTTTTGATATCATTACATTTTTACGAGATTTATTTTTAGCATTAGTCAATGTCATCGAAATTCGGCTAGTCATATTTTGAGGCTTATCTTTATTATCAAGCTTCTTAGCTAATTCGTAACCAGTTTGTGCTGATAAATTATTTATTAAAAGAAAAAATTGAATCGAGCAGATAATAAATAGTTTAATCATTTTGAATAACTAGTCTTTAATAATTCAACTGAAGCTGCAAGCAATGTTAATGTGCCGAAAGCTGTAGAAAACATAGCAAACACCATTAAACCCCCAACGTATTGGACAGGAATGAAAGTAGAAAATAATAAAGCTCCAAAAGACATATTCGATGCTGCATCTAATACGATTGGATAACCAACCTCATTTATAACTTTATTTGATATCCCATTACGAACTTTATCCTTGATTAATCTTCTGTATTGGTAAATGTAATGAATAGAAAAATCGACACCAACACCAATAATAACTGATGACAAAAGTGCTGTTACATGACTCAAATGAATACCTGCAATACCCATAAAGCCAAAATTAATTAAGACTGCCGTGACAAGTGGAACTATTGAAAGGAAGCCCCATGAAAAGTTCTTAAAAAATATTGATGTAATTAGACAAATAAGTATAACTGATGAAAAAATACTTATTACTGAAGATTCAATAACCAAATAAATTAAATCTCTAATCACAATAGCCATTCCGGTTATTGACGCATTACTAATATGCTTAAAGTCATATACCTGATCTTCAATTTTTTTTACGAACTGAATAATTTCTTCTGTACTCATAACGCGACTTAAAGCAGTTATTAGACCCACTTTATAATTATAATCAACTATTGTATTTAAGTCATCTTGATCTCCGGATATTGAATACATCATTAAAAGATTGCTTACTTTTTTTTCATCTTTAGGAACAATTTCAAATTCAGGATTATCATCTATAAGTATGCGATGCATTTGTTTAACAACATCCACTATGGAATAGCTAGTTGTTACCTTTGGGTTGCTGTTCAATAATGTTTGCATCTCCTGCATTTCATTCAATGTATTAGGATCCTTGATAGGCGCTTCTACTCTAATACGTACATCCATTGTACCCGTCATCTCTTGATCTATAAAATCAATACTTTTCCTAAAATCAGTATCTTCTTTAAAAAAATTCGCAATATTAACATCCACTTTTAGCAATGATAATCCCGCAGTTCCAATAAACATAATTATCATTCCAACTACTAAAATTGATTTTGGTTTTGAAATTACTAATTTGCCAAATTTAGAAATTATATTTTCTAAATACCCATTTTGCGATATTGCTTTCGAATTTAAATCCCATCTCTTTAACGACATTGCTGCTGGTAAAAAAGTAAGACTTAAAATAAAAGCATATAATATCCCAGCACTTAGGCATATCCCATAACCCATTAGTTGATTTATTGGCGCAAAATAAAGAGTAAGAAACGCAGCAATTGTGGTAACACTAGTTAAAAATATCGGCACGAATAGAGTGTCTATCGATTTGGCTATTGATTTTTTTATATTGCCATTATGCCTCATCTCTTTAAAAAATTTTGTAACAACATGAACTCCATCAGAATTTGCAATCGTAAGTAAAATTATTGGCATCGATGAATTTATAATGGTGAAATAAAAATTTTCTGATCCTGTCAAATAAACTACCCACCCCATCAATCCAGCCATAACAATTAGAGATTGGATAATGACAGAGAATATCATCCCTACCGCAAATAAATCCCGAATGTTAACCAATAAAATCAGACTCATCAAAACAAGACCAACCCCAAGTAGTTTTGATATATCATTTTTTATCATACCAGGGACAGACCCAGTAATGTATGCAGTCCCACCATAATGTATTTCATAATTTTTAGATAATAAGCTATCGCCTATCTCCACGACTATATCTCTAACAACATTATGAGCAATACTGTCATTTGGCTGTACCATTATATTGAAATAATTGCCATCTTTGCTTATTGACCTCGCTCTAATAGACTGATTATTATATACATATTTTTTTATTCCATTTATTTGAATGTCGTCTAGTTCTTCGCTTGGTTGCAATGAGTGGACCTCTAAAAAACCATCAACATTTTCAATTTTTGGCAAATTTGAAAGGCTTGTAATTTTTTTTATCTCAGGTCGAGATTCTAATTCATTTGTTAATTTCCAAAGATCAGAAAAAGAGCTTTTATTAAAGATCGTTTTATCTTTATAACCAAATGCGATAAAAATAGATTCTGTGCTTCCAAATTCATCCTGCACCGCATCCCAGGAAAGCTTTGAGCTCATATTATTTGGAAGCATTGCGAGCATATCATCATCAACAACAATAAATGTCATGCCCAATCCAAAAATTGAGGTAAAGGCAAGGGGGAATAAAATAGACTTTAAGGGGTTTTCAATTACCTTCCTGGTAATCCAAAATTTGATAGAAAATTCTTTATTTTTCGATTTCAACGAAGATAGTTCATTACTTGATAAATTAGAGCCATTACATCTTGAAAGTTTACTTCTGAATCTTCATTGATATCTGCAGGTGGAGTTTTTGGATAAAAACCGTAATGCATATCGACAACGTATATCAAGTCGAAGACATCATTGGAAGAGTCAAAGTTTACATCGCCAATAATGTAATCGGGGAAACCTGTTGAGTCACTTCCTCCAAAAAAATCAATTGAATATTTCTGTGATCTAGCTATCATTATGTTTGCCCCTGGGTACTCATAATTCCAAACCGTATTACCTAACGAATCGACTTCAAAGATTGTAGCATCATCAGCAACTGAAACAAGAGTATTACCATTTGATAATCTAAATGCTCCACTTTGAACATTTGAATGAAAATCACCTGTATGCATCCACTCTAATTCATTTGGGCCAAAAGGCTCTGTTTCGTTGATAATATAATTAGTACTGTCTGAGTTCAAAGGTGGCGAAATTTCAAAAACAGCAGAGGTTAAATTTCCATAATTATTATTGAATAAAATTAAATTTCCTTGCCCAGGATACCCTTCTTTGATCCAGTTTACTCCATGCTGACTATCTAATCTTTGAGACGAATTCGAGCCTCGATCATATGCTGAGGGATTACCCCAGCGATATAAGAAATCGCCTCCTTTGCCAGAGTTTCCGCCAGTATGTCCTGCCGCTTCAGCGGTAGTTGTACTATGATCAATTATGTATATTTCATTTTGATGTCTAGAACTAATTACAATCTGGTCTAGAAAAGGATTGTAATCTATCGCATTAATATGCATCCAGTCAGCATTGCTACCGCCTGGCCCTCCTCCACCACCGACTTCACCATAGTTAATATCCATTAATTGTGGATGAGCAGACACTGTTCCATAACCTGGTAAACTTTGATCTGAATCTTGAACTAAATGATCCCATAAGTGCCACTCCCAAACAATATTTGCACCATTTGGCGGCGTCATTTCAAGCTCTAAGATTGCAGTTGACCACATCTCATTTAATGGGTTATCAAGAGACACTCTACCCATAGCGTATGCTTCAGTTGCTGTTTTTTTCTCCCATGCGATAACCAATATATTCCCATTTGGAAGAGGCTGAACATCATGATGATGTTGATAGGTTTGATTTGAAATAATGTATTCCCATAATATAGTCCCATCCCAAGCAATGTGAGCGACTCCGCCACCTACGCCTCCGGCACTCATAGTGGGACTTTCTACTCTAAAAGGATATATGATTGAACTGTCAGGCAGTAGATATGGCATGCTTGCAGCACCTCTAGAATGAACCCATGTATGAATAATATTATAATCATTATCATAAAGATAACTAGTACCCCCTGTAGCGCCGCTAGGCCCACCTCCAGTAGGCGAAAAAAGAGTGTAGCCATCAAACACTTCTGCATTTAAATCTGCTTTAAATACTAATGTCAGTAATAACAAAATATTAATTTTATAATTCATAGTTATTTTCCAATTAAATAAAATTTTGACCGCTCAATTATTTGATTAATAAAATTTTAACTATTAGACTCTTAATGCGTCAAATAGTTAAATAAATTCTTTCAAAAATTATAACAATTTTTATACAATTAAATTCCAAATACATAACAAGCTATGAATATAAACAGAAAATTAGAAGCCTATAAGATTGTTGGAAACACATTTGGGGCATGGTTCAGCCCAATTATTACAGGGTTTTTTCTAAGTATGATGCGATTGATTGTTTCAATTTTCTTATTTATTGATAAAATCTTTTATAAAATAGCTCGAAAACCTAGCCTGCATAAACCAATTGTAATTGTTGGAAATCCTAGATCTGGCACTACTTTTTTACAAAGATATTTGATTAATAGTGGCCTCGGTAAAGGGTCTCAACTTTGGCAATTAATTTATCCTTCGATAATTCTTCAAAAAGTAATAAAACCATTTTTACCAGTCTTAGAAAAATTAAGCCCAGCCCGTCACCATTCAACAGAAGCACATAAAACAAGTTTAACATCTATCGAAACAGATGACGTTGGTCTATTTTTTAGATATTTTGATGGCTTCTTCCTCTATGGGTTTTTGTTCTCATTTGCAGATGAAGATTTTTTTAAATATTTTGATCCAGAACACAGAGATACTAGTAAAAGGGATTTTGATTGGTATGAAAATGTTTGGGCAAGGAAAACATATAAAAAAGATTTACCTTACATAGGAAAACTATTTTCTCTAAGCACAAATCTTCCCTCTTTTCAAAAAAGATTTCCTGATTCTAGAATCTTATATATGATAAGAGATCCATTAAGTGTAATCCCATCAGGTTTAAGTTTAGTAACGGGTGTCCTTGATAAAAGGTTTGGATTTTGGAGTTTGGACACAAATATTAGAGAAAAATATATCGAAAGACTTTATAATGCACTCATTACCCTGTTAATACGATTTAATAATGATTGGGAAAATAATAAAATTGACAAATCAAGGGTAATGATAGTTCGATATGATCAAATGATGGAAAATTTTGAAAAACTTATGGACGATATTTTTATTTTTACAAACCATAAACCTTCAGAAGAACTTAGAAATGAAATTAAAAATACCGCTGAAAAACAGAAAAATTATAAAAGTAAGCACAAGTATGATTTAAAAAAGTTTGGACTATCTGAAGAGAGAATAAAAAAAGATTGTTCATCAATATATGAGACATTTTTGAATAAATGAGACACTTAAAATCAAATTTATTTACGCTTTTATTTTTTCTAAACCTAGGGGTCTATTATAGCGAGTTAAATCTAAAAGATTTTAAGAGTCCAATAGAGTGGAATATCATTCAAGAAGGTGATATTGAAATCAAATGGACAAATTATCAAGGATTTCCAATATGCAAAGTGAGTTCTTCATTACCATATTCAATTGAACCAATAGCTAAAATCATTGAAGATGTAGAACACTACCCAAAAGTATTTAGAAGAATTCATGAAGTTAAAATTTTAGGAGAAAACACAGTTCATATAATGCTTGACATGCCTTTTCTACTTGCAGATAGAGATTATGTTATAAAGCATAAAAAAAGCAGAAAAGATTCTGAATGGGAGTTTTCTTTCGTTTCTGGAAACCATAAAAATGCTCCATTAAATAAAAACTATATACGATTAATAAATGCAGCAGGCAAATGGGAGCTTTCCCCTAAAAATCAAAATGAGACCTTGCTTAGTTATACTTGGAATGGAGAACTTTTAGGTGATTTTCCTGATTTTGCTCTGCAAAGAGCTTGGAAAACTCAAGGAAATGAAATCATACAATGGATAACATATGCGCTTAAATAAAATTCTTTTTATAATCTTCTTATTTAATTTCGCTATAAGTCAATCCTCTAACACAATTAGTGGCTTTGTAGATTTTAATTATATTTCGAGATTATCAGATGGCTCTTTAATAAACCTACCTTACAGGTTGCTTCGTTTTAATGTGGACCATGAAAGCAGTGATATTTTATTTCGATCTAACATAGATGTTGAACATAAGTTAAGAGAATCTACCCACTTTTTATCAGACCAATCGCCCACTGACTTTAGCTTAGATATGCGTGAGTTTTATTTACAAATGTTTACATCATGGGGTGAGTTCAAAATTGGTAAAATGATTCATAGTTGGGGTAATGTTGATGAAAATAGTCCGATTGATGTTGTCAGTCCATATGATTACTACTATACATTTGAAAGTGGTTCAGATAAAAAGCTTGGTGTGTTTTCTTCAGCTATCGATTTATACCTAAATAATTACAAATTTGGTTTCACTTTATCTCCCTTGCACAATACGCACAGGACACCTCAAG
Organism: uncultured bacterium; assembly: GCA_905478065.1. Lineage (GTDB taxonomy): Bacteria > Fidelibacterota > Marinisomatia > Marinisomatales > UBA1611 > TMED80. The sequence continues at coordinate 15,708 of CAJQGZ010000095.1, forward strand.
AAAATGATGATTTTCCGATTAAACTTCCCTCGAATCCTTCTAGTGAAGAGTTTATGAAAATAAGAGGAATGCCCCTAGAGCTTGGGATTTATGCTGCAAGAACATTTGGCGTTGGTGATATTTCAATCAATTATTTTGAAGGATATGATCGATTATTCAACTTATCAGGAGTCAATGTCTATGCATTTGGTCCAGATAAAAGTTTTTCGATTATTGACATAATTTATGGATATAGAAAAACGAAAATGCTTGGTTTTGGATCTACTTTATTTTTAGGAAATACAACAATTAGAGGGGATGCCGCATTTTTTAATACCTCAGATAAAAATAGCGCTGATGACTTTTTGTTAAGGACAAGTTCTTATCAATCACAAATTTATGATTCCTTGCACTACTCATATCCCCTAAAAGAAAAAGCCAACTATTTTCAAGCAACATTACAACTTGAAGTTGATTTACCTTTTGATATAAAACTTATAGGACAATTATTTGCTTACGACACGCTTGATTATCAAGCTGACAGCTTACCTATTGATAATGATATATCAATACCCAACCTAGAGATTAGTATAGATGAATTAGATCCAAAAAATATATTTACACCTGGATATGGATCATCTCTTGGTGTCCTCACTAAAAGAGCTATTATTATATCTTTAAATAAAACATTTGCAAATGAGCAACTAACTATTTCAGGCTCTTCACTTTTAGATATTGATAATACCAATTTTAATGGTTCAGTCCCCGGTCTCATATTTTCATTTGAAGCATCGTATATTATAAAAACGAATCTTCACCTTGTTTTAGGTTACACAAAAATAAAAGGCAATACTAAACACCCATTAGGGGAAGACTATAGAATTAATATAATGGAAGATTTTTCTCATGTCCGCGCAAATTTGAAATTCAATTTTTAATTGAGACCCTAGGATGAGTATTAAAATAACAGGGTCAGGAATATATTTGCCTCCTAAAGTTGAAAAATCAAAAACAACTGCTAAATTTATAAATGAAAGTACTGAATGGATAATTGCAAAGACAGGGGTTGAGGAAAGAAGAATATCTGAAATAGATGTAGATGAAATGGGAGCAGTTGCTGCTAGAAAAGCATTAGCAGGTAACGGTATTCCAGATTTAATTATTAATGCTTCAGGAGTCCCAAAACAAACTATTCCAGATACTTCTGTATTTTTTCAAAGAGAACTCAAAATAAAAAATGTCCCTTGCTTTAGTATTCATGGGACATGCCTATCGTTTCTTATCGCTTTAAATAATGCCAGAGCTCTAATCAATTCAAATATATATAAAAAAATTCTAATTATATCTTCAGATAGAGGTTCAATTGGCAGGAACCCAAAAGAACCTGAAAGTGCTGCACTATTAGGAGATGGTGCTGCCGCAATATTGATTGAAAAAGAAGAAACTAATTCAAAGAATTTTCATTATTGGAAAATGAACACCTGGTCAGAAAATGCTGAGTTAACAGAGGTCAGAGGAGGCGGCACATTCAAGCACCCCTTAAATCCCGAGACTTCGATAGAAGATAATTTTTTCACAATGGATGGGCCTTCAATATATAAGTCAGCGAGAAAAAAGGCCTTTAAAATGGTCCTGGAAACTTTTAAAAATTCAGGATTTAAAAAAGACAATGTATCATGGGTAATTCCACATCAAGCTTCCTTAAAAGCAATTAATGCTTATCATGATTACGGTAGATTTGAAAAAAATAAAATTATAAACATTGTATCTAAAACTGGAAACTGTGTAGCAGCATCAATTCCTATGGCACTTGCTATAGCCATAGAAGATGGCAGAATTCAACGTGGTGATCTATTATACTTCATTGGTACTGGAGCAGGTCTATCAATGGCTTGCGCACTGATTACCTATTGACATTACTTTGTTAACAATCCTTTACGAATAAATGTCTGGGTAGGTGTTTTTACTTTAATTAAATACATACCACTACTTACATTGGTTGCATTCCACTTATAATTGTAATTACCCTCTTCAAGTATTCTATTGTTCAAAACGTCAATTAAATTTCCTTTAATATCATAGATTGAAATATTCACATAATCACGTTTTAAAAGGACTATTTTTATATTTGTATGGGGATTAAAGGGGTTGGGGTAAAGGTTGTCTATACTGATATAATTAGGCATAACCTCAGCTTCATTAATCCCAGCATAATCACATTCCTGCAATGATTCAACTTGAAAAGAATAATAAAACTGATCAAGACTCACGTTAAAATTTGAACTATTCTCTATGCACTCTGGGATATTATCACAAAGATTATTTCCACCAACAGCAAAGTATGGAAACCAAGCACTGTCATCATTATTCCAATCAATGGTCATACTGCAGATACAATCAGGGAGTGATTCTAGTTTGTTATTAAATAACCATAGGTATTCTAGTTCATTTAATCCACATAACGAAGATGGTAAGGAATCAATTTTATTATAGCCAAGATCTAAATATTTGAGACTGGATAAGCTATCTAAGTTTTCAATAACACTTTCTAAAATATTATTTGAAATGTATAACGATCTGAGTTCTTTTAATTTTTCAAAATTTAAAGGTAGTGATGATATTCTATTCCATTCTAAATATAAACCACTAAGTTTGGTCCAATTTCCAATAGATTCTGGCAAAATAAAAATTGTATCATTCACACCTGAGCTATTACCATAATTACCTGCCACTAATATTTTAAGTCGACCGCTGAACCATGATTGGGTTCCCAAATGAAGAGGTGATTCATAATTTAGATTATTATCATTTATAAGATCATTTAATACACTTATATCTTCATTATAAAAGCAACTGTCTCCAAAAAGGATATTTACATTACTCGGTAATGAATCAATATATGTATATGCGCTATCGCATTGTGAAAACACTATATGCATATTCATTAATACTAATACTGAAAAACTTTTGTAAAAATGCTTCAATTACTTTAAGTATAAAATTTTCTTGAATTGAGTATTGATAGAGTTGTCAATACTTAAGAAGTACAACCCCGATGGATGACTCTCAGCATTCCACACAGTATGAAAATTACTTGAATTTGATATTATTGGTATACTTGCAACAGTTTTACCATTTATATCATATATATCAATACTGAGTCCATTTTCTAAAACATTTTCTACATTAAGATGAACAAATGAATTAAATGGATTTGGAAAGGGCATTTTCAGATTAGCACTCTTAGGAACTATTAAAGATTCAGTATTTAAACTTAATTCATCTATATAGAGCTCGTTAATAACTGTTTTAGCTAATGAAGGTTTTTGGGAGGGTGCTACAACCATCTGGTAATAATTACTATTTGCTGAACTGCTCGTTTCTCCATTAAAAGTAATAATTTGCTCTTCTCCTGGCGAGAGTTCCACATATCCACTAAAATTATCAAACCAATTTAATTCTTCAACAAACTCATAATTGAAAACATCTGAAATAGAGCCTTCATTTTTCAATGTGAATGATACAGAAGCACTGCCCAATGCCAGTGGAATACCCGCACCAAATTCATTACCCTGTTCTTGATTAATCGAAAGACCATTTGATATTAAACTGAAAGCAATTGGATATAGGCTTGAAACTCTATTCGCTCGATAAACAGCACAGATTGGTTCACATAAGTTATAATTTCCTTGCCAAACTTGTACTCCATCACTGTTTACTTCAATTGAAGTGCCGTTACCACCAACAGTTGTGATAAGGTAATTTCCATTGTCAAGTTTTTGAGCATTACCAGATGCGAATCCGAAGAGATTTTCTGGTAAAGAATGCTCCCAAATAATTGATGCTTGGTCATTTAAAATCGATAATTCTAAAGCTCTAGAAGTAGGGACCTCAGTATTTAAAAAATGCTGGCTTAGATTTCCATTATCAAATGTGACAATATTCCCGTTTTCAAGTTTCTGTAAACCATGCTGAAAACTAAACCCAAAATCGTTTCCTAAAGTAACTTCGCCTGAAGGCATATCTCTTCCCATATTCCAGATAACCTCACCACTTGGGTAAGCGATCTTTGTTATTCTTGATAAATGTCGAATGGAAATGTATATAGCGCTTTCCTGTTCAGAAAATATCATTGCGTTAAGGTGCGTCCAATCATACTCTTGATAACCAGTAGAACTAGGTAACCACGTCCCTCCAAGAGCATCAAAATCTTCCATGGATAAATGGTCAAATACATTCCAACTCCAAACAACTTCTTTAGTATCTTTATCCCACTCAACAAGTTTGTCACCAACCCAAGGGAATTCAACTGATAAACCATTTGCAGCAAAACCAAAACCTTGGTAATCAGATGTCCAAGGACCAATTGGAATAGGCCCTAACTGACTAGTGGAAACAATACCCATGTAGTTACCATTTGGAAGTTTAACAAGGTCATGGTGCAAAAACTGATCATTTGGTTCTTCCCAAATAAAATCATTATCTATAGAAAAATCAATTCCAGGCAAATTATGTTCTAATGAATTATCAGAAATGCACCCTAGTAAATCAAGTGCAGGAGAAGAATTATAATAAACAATTTTTTTATCACCGGTATTCCATACCTCTTTCCCATTAATATCAATCATTGCGCTAAAATAATTATAAAATGAACCAAATATTGTAAGGCCAGGACTAACATTATTTTCATCATAAATATTGACAGTTGATTCCGAACGCTTTTGCCCAGTAAAAAAATGATATGTTTCAGACCACTCGCTTGTTAGCGAACTTTCAAAAATTGGTCTTATTCGCCAATAATATTTTGAATCCCAATTAATAATTTCTTCTTCAATAAAAATTAATGAACTGACAGTAGCTGTCCTTATTACGCTATCGAAAAGAGAATCAGTAGAAATTTCAAGGTTATAACTATCTGCTTCAGGGTATTGATTCCATTCAAAAAGAACATGTATATAGTTTAGGACACTATCATTAGTTGGTAAAACTAGTTGAGCATTCAAGATTTGAAAAAACCCTGAATATATTAAAAATATGGCTGAAAAATAATATTTGGTCATTAAATAATATTTTTAAATGAAAGATAAACTTTTAATAAAATCATAAATCTGTTCGACAAGTTTTTCAGGATCAACATCACTAGAATCGATTACAAGCTCAGCATTTTGGGGAGCTTCATATGGATCAGAAACGCCTGTAAATTCTTTCACTACCCCTTTTCTTGCTAATTTATAAAGACCTTTAACATCTCTCTCCTCGCACTTTTCTAACGAAGTCGAAACATGTATCTCAATGTATCCGCCTAATTTTGAAATAAGATTTCTGTTATATGATCTATCTTTTTCATAAGGTGCTATAGGAGCACAAATAGCGATGCCACCATTTTTTGTTATTTCACTTGCTACATACCCAATACGCTTGACGTTTAAAGATCGATGCTCTTTTGAAAAACCTAATTCACTCGATAAATGAGTTCTAACAATATCTCCGTCTAAGAGTGTTACAGGTTTATTTCCATTCTCTAACAGTTTTATTAATAGACCATTTGCTAAAGTAGATTTCCCCGAACCCGACAATCCTGTAAAAAAGACTGTAAAACCTCTCTTAGAAATAGGTGGTTGAGATTTTTGAAGCTCATTAGCCACCTCTTTGTAGGTAAACCATTCTGGAATATCTTTCCCTTTATCAAGGTAATCTCTTAATTGAGTCCCAGAGACTGTTTTATAATTAGTCTCACTTGGAATTTCATCAATTGGCTTGTAAATATTTTCATCTGGAAGGTAAACCAAAAACTTAAAAGGCACCATTTTAATTCCAATTTCTTCTTCAAATTTTTGAAGCATTTCTTGAGCATCATAAGGCCCATAAAATGGATTACCTTCTTTATTTAGGCCTGGCCCAGCATGATCTCTACCAACGATTAAATGAGTACAACCATAGTTTTTTCTAATAAGAGCATGCCAGAGTGCTTCTCTTGGCCCACCCATTCTCATTGCTAACGGTATTAAACTTAATATTGCTTTATTTTTTGGATACTTATTTAGTACATGCTGATAACACCTCACTCGAGTATAATGATCGACATCTCCAGCCTTAGTCATACCAACTACAGGATGAATTAATAGATTAGCGTCTAAATCTTCTAGTGCTTTTAATGTCATTTCAACATGTGCTTTGTGTAGCGGATTACGTGTTTGGAAAGCGACTATATTATACCATCCTAAATCTTTGAACTTTTGTTTCAGATTTTTTGGACTAAGACGCAAATCTTTATAATCATAATGGTGAGGTAAGTCTATTAATTCTACTTTACCGCCTATATAAATATTGTTACTATAATTAAGTAGATAATCAACTCCGGGGTGAGATACGTCTTTAGTGCCAAAAATTAATTCTGCTTCTTTATATAAGTCTGGCTCCCATTTATTTTCAACCTCTAGAACTGCAATTGAAAATCCTTCCTTGTCCTTCAAGGTTATATTTTCCCCGATTGATATTGATTTAGAAAATTTTGAGTTAACATCCAGGGTGATAGGCATTGGCCATACACTACCATCTGAAAGTCTCATGTCAATCAATACATTTTCATAATTCTCTTTATTTAGAAAGCCATTTAAAGGAGAAAAACCTCCGTTTAAAATCATTTCTAAATCGCAAATTTGTCTGTCTCGCAACACCCAAGATTTATATTTAGAAGCATCTTTTTTAAATTTTTTATTCATTATTTAATTACTCCTTGTAAAATACTTTATTAATTAGACCCGGCTTCAACTAATTGGTTAAAAATGATTATTTAATTAATTTTTTTCTATCAAAAAAGATTCTGTAAAAACTTGATCATCTAACCCTGTATCTGGCTTAAAAGCGGCCACTTTCATGATAGTGTAATTACCATTTTCTTTGCGCATCTCTAATATTTTCGGGAACCAATACTTACCCATTTTGACTATTTCCTTAAAATGCAACGTTTTCTCTAATTTTGATTGCGCTGAAAAATATTCTACTTTTCTAATTTTCCATATTTGAGTATCAACATATATTTTTTTCCCCCAATATGAACTCTCTTTTATTGGAGAAGAATCAATAATGATACAATCTTTATTATTAATTATTTCTTTTCCATAAATCTTAAAACTATCATCAGAAATCTCTCTGCTTTCCAAATCTTCGTAAATGAAATCTGTAGACATAAAAGATTTTGATTTTTCTTTAGATTTAATTTTTTTTGCTGTTTTCAATATTGGAAGAAAAAACCATTGCTCTGATAAACCATTAAATTTTGTCCAACTTAATAAGCCGGTGCCCTCAACGGATTTAGGCTCTAAAAATTTAACTAATGATTTTTTCTTGTAATCACCGTCATCATACAATTTTTCATAACTGATAAAAGCTCTATTTTTTTGCTTTGTTTTGCTTCCCTTTTTTCTAATTATTTCTAGATGAACCTCTGATATTGATGTCTTTGGGTTTGGGTGAGCTATTACTCTTTCCATAATTTCCAATGCCTCAGGGTTGCTATCGCCAGCAAAAACGACATTAATAAAAAACAAAAAAGACAAGATTTTATTCATCCGGTTTTTCTTTTTCATCTTTTATAAAGAGTAGACCAATTGGGGTGAAAACTAGACTAATTAAAGCCACGGTAAGATAGTCTTGCCGCTGTTTAAACTCTGATAATCCTGCTAGTTGTAAGCATAAAAATATATAGATAATTAATAGTAGATCTGAATTTTTAGAACCCCATGACACAATGGTTTTAAGGTTGTAAACTTCAACTACACCTTGATTATCTGGATTTAAATAATAATTATAGAACCACCAGATTATAGCTAGCACTGATAAAAAAAGTATAATAAGGCTAATTGATTTATCTTGGTTTTTCTTCATTATTTATATAAAAAACTAGGTTTTATAAGACTTACGATGGCTGGTAAAATCGCCATTCCACCAACTAAACAAAAACCAATTGAAGCCATAATTAAAATACTAAATTCTTTTAAAGGCATAAATACTGAAAACATTAGTACAGAAAAACCTACGATTACAGAAACGCCATTAAATAGAATACCCTTACCTGAAACTTTCATCGTGTTAGAGATTGCTGAGTCTAGATCATATCCTTCTCTAAGGTATTCTCTTAGATGCCAAAGAAAATGAACGGAATAGTCTATTCCAACTCCAACAAGAATACAGGTTAATAAGGAGGTTGTCATGTTTAAAGGAATACCAAAATTTCCTAATAAACTAAATATAAGTATTACTGCAAGCATCATAGGTAGACTAGCTAAAACACCGCCGACAAAAGATCTGAAAACGATTGCCATTATCATAAATAATATCAATGAGGCCATTGCAAGACTAATAATTTGGCCTCTAATAACAGAATGACTAACTGCTCCTAACAATGCTGCTGGCCCAGACAACATAGGATTAATTGGGTTACCATCATAGTAATTCGAATGAATATAATCTTCGGTGTCATCCACTAAAGCCATTAAATCTGCAGTACTAACTTTTTTAATTCTTACAAATCCTTGCGAATAATTAGGATCATCTGTATCGTTTAATATTAAATCAAAGTCATTGTCTTCCCCTGCTATCGAGTATAAAAACATGTACTGTTCTATAAGGTCACGACTGAATGGAATTTTCAAAGAATCAATGTTGCCGTTGTTAAAAGAAAAATGCATTTTTTTTATCACATCTGCTATAGAGTAAGTAGAACTAACTACATCATTTTTTTCTTTTATGTGGTTCATAAGTTTATCGATGTGGTTTAAAGAATTAGGATCATAAATATCCCCTTCTATAAGAATGTTTAATTGAGTTGAACCTCCAAAAACCTCATTTATGACGGCACTAGCTCTCCTTATTTTTGAATCTTTAGGAAAATAATTATCTGGTACTGTATCTATGGTAATATCTCTGATGCCAAATGAAAATAAGAACATCCCTGAAAATAATAATATTAAAAAAGTCGAATTATTTTTTACAAAAAATTTTCCCCAATTAACAAGAAAATTATTTACTGCTTCTAGACTTTTTTCTTTACCGAGATAGGTTGGTCTTGGCACTAAAATTAAAATTGCAGGTATGAATAGAAGACTTAAAAAGAAAGAGACTGCTATGCCAAAAGAAACTAATGCTCCAATTTCTCGCACTTTTGTGAGTTCGTGAGTTAATAAACTTAAAAAACTAATTACTGTTGTAAAACCGGCTAAGAAAATCGGCATCCCAAGTCTTTTCATAGTCCTCTTTAATATTTCAACTCTATCAAGATTTTGATCTAATTTTGTAAATTCATAATAATGAGATATAATATGGATACCATAATTATTTGCAATCGCGATAAGCATTATTGGAATCAAGCCACCAATAATCGGTACAGATATTCCTAGCCAAGCCATTAATCCAAATGTCCATAGTATTGAAAACGCAACAACAAATAAAGGTAAGAATGTTCCAGTCCAACTTCTAAAACTTAAGATTAAGAGTACTATCATTAAACCGAGAGCAATAGGTGTAAAGGTCCTCATATCTCTCTTCACACTATCAATGGACTCAGCAGCTGAGATTATAGAACTAGCAATGTAAATATTTTCTGGGTCTTCAAATCGATTAACTATTCGAAATAAGTTTTTTCTGAAAGCAATCTCATCGAAATCTGTTGGAGCCGAAATTTGAGCCACAAAACACATAATATTAAGATCTGAGGAAATTAAGCTCCCAATGATTTCGCTTGCCTGAATGGTTTCAATAAAATTTGAGGTTTCAATTGAATCTTCTGGTATTTTTTGAAGAATTTTTTGTATTTCAAAACCACCATCATCAGGGACAATATATTTTTGATTATATATAGACCCAACGCGACTTACCGAGGGAATGCTTGCTAGAGAATCATGCATAGAGGAGAACTTCATAAGACTAGTCCTAGATAATAAATCTTCAGATTCAACAGCTATGATTACAATTTCGTTACTACTGAATAAATCTTCTGCTAATTCCATATTTTTAACAATTTTATGATTTGGTGGGACCAATGATCTAAGACCTGGATCAATTTTTAATTCAGGAATTTTCCACATGAAAAAGATTGTTAAAAGAATGATAGAGGCAATTATCGTTCTTGGATAATATGCGTCTAATAAGAAGATACGTTTTATAATACTTTTTAAATTCATAATCTTTTAATGAATTAAAATTTACAGAGTATTATTTAAGATGTTAAGAACTAGAATATCTATTTTTTTTATTAGTAATATCTCAAATGAATGGATTCAAAAATACTGCTTTAGTGATAGCAAATGGTGAATTCCCTTATCATAAATCGGCTTTATCACCTCTTAAACAAAACTGGAAAATTATTTGTATTGATGGAGCTACTGATAAACTTAAAGTTCTTGGCAAAGAGCCCGATATTGTAATAGGTGATTTTGATTCAACGAAAATTCAAAAAACTGAGCGAACAAATTTATGGATTGAAACACCGAATCAAAATAAAACAGATTTAGAGAAAACTTTTGAGTGGTGTGTTAAGAATCAAATTAAAGAAATTGTTTTACTCGGAGCAGGTGGTCAAAGAGAAGATCACCTTTTAGGTAATCTATTTTTAGTATCAAAATTTTATAATGATTTAAACATCGAGGTTGTCACGAACTATTCAAAAATAATTTGCGTGAGTGGCTCAAAAGTTATTAAAGCACAACCAGGTCAAAACATATCTATCATCGCTTCTGAAGTTGTCGATAACATAAAAATAATTGGCTTAAAATATAGTTTAATAAATAAAAAGCTATTTCCATCTTCAATTGCGATTTCAAATAAAGCTATAAGTAGTCAATTTGAGATTGAATCGACAGGGAAAGTTTTTGTATTCTTAAATCATATAGATATTGAATGACTATAAATAAATACGATCTAATTATTGTTTTTGGATATTTTATCGTCCTCTTTTTTATAGGTTTTTTTCGTAAAAAAGAAGACCAAGTTTCTCAGATTGACTATATTCTTTCTGGTAGAAAATTAAGCTTGCCAGGGTTTGTAATGACTTTAGTAAGTACTTGGTATGGAGCAATTTTAGGCGTTGGTGAGAATACCTACCTATACGGTATTCAGACTTGGTTTATTTTTGCGCTACCTTATTATGTGTTTGCAATAGCTTATGCAATATGGCTGACAAAAGTTATATGGAATAAAAATATATTATCTATTCCTGATATTTTCAGAAAAAGCTATGGCGATGAAGTTGGCATCATTAGTGCTATTTTTATATTTGTTCTTTCAAGCCCAGCTCCTTACATATTGAGCCTTGGGGTATTAATTAATTTTATATTTCAAATAAAATTAGTTTGGTGCCTTTTAATTGCTACAATTTTTAGTACGATATATGTTTGGAGGGGTGGCTTAAGCTCAATAATCAAAACTGATTATTTACAACTAATATTAATGTTTTTAGGGTTTTTTGCATTAATTGGTTTTTCTTGGTACAATTCGGTCTCACCTTTTATGCTATTTAAATCTTTGCCAGATAGCCACATTGGCCCCTTAGGCGGAAATTCGATACAATATGTTCTAGTATGGTTTTTTATTGCAGTATGGACAATCATAGACCCCAATTTTTTTCAAAGATGTGCAGCTGTTAAAAATCCAGAGATCGCAAAAAAGGGGTTATTGATTTCAGTATGTTTTTGGTTCTTATTTGATTTAATGACATTAACTGCTGGGCTGTATGCATATATTTTTATTATTCCTGAAAACCCCGTTATGACATATCCGTTATTAGGATTCGAAGTTTTACCACCTGGTTTCTTAGGACTTTTCCTTATCTCTATTTTTGCAATTATTATGTCGACAATTGATTCTATGAGCTTTGTTAATGCAATTACAATTGGAAGAGATATTTTCTGGCGAATACGAAAAAAAGATTCAAATAAAAATCCAGTGTTTCTTATCAGGAGAGGTCTATTTGCAGTGAGCTTATTATCAATATTGTTATCATTAGCTATTCCATCCGTTGTCAAAATGATTTATACAATTGGGTCAATAATAATTCCAGGCTTAATACTACCTTTTATAAATGCTTTAAAAAATTTTAACATCCGAACTACAAAAATACAAGCAATATTATGGATATGTATACCGATTGCAATATCAAGTATTGCCTTATTTATGTCAAAACTAAATTTTGAGTTTTATCCAGACATTGAACCGTTCTATCCTGGAATGTTCACCTCAATTATAATTTTTAGTTTTCTAAAAATAAATACTGCGTTCAAAAAAGAAATTTAACGTTTTTATACCTGACCAATTTCAAATAGCATGTCATTGAAATTTTTTCCAGAAAAATCGAAAGGTTTCCCCCCTTTTATCCTCTTAAAATCAATCAATACAAGCTCACTATCTTTATTCATGTCTTTGCCAACCACTCCACTGTCTTGATTTAAAGCAGATACAGTAGCTAACTTTGCTGAGTCCTTAATAAGCTTTAAGTCTCTATCATTTGATTTGGCAGACCTTGCGAAATAGCCACTCTTTTGAACTAATGTTTTTTCAGCACCCAAAGCCTCTGAGAATTTCTTAGCAAACCATTGCCCAGGATTTATTTCATCAAGTTTTACATGACCAAACGCATCTCGAGGTATAGTTTCACCATTGCCTTCCATCTCCCTTGTAATCGCATCTAAACCAGCGCCCTCACTTAAAAAAATATTTACACCATCTTTTTGATTCATAACATCCTTTAAGCGATCTACTTCAGATTGAAAATTAAAGTCAATTTCAGGTATGTAAATTGCATCTACATCCCATTTTTGTTTGGTAATTAACAGTTCAGGTAAAAATGTTTTTTTGTGTAATCTTTTTCTGTATTCTAAAGCCGTTTCGGCTGTTAGCCAGCCACAGTTTCTTCCCATTACTTCATGAATAATAAGCTGACGAGTGCTTGTCGTATTTTCGTTTATAATATTTTCAAAAAATACTGCACCTTGTTCAGCAGCAGTCCAAGCACCTAGGGTTTGAACTATTGGATATACATCATTGTCCACTGTTTTTGGTAGACCCACAACTGTTAAATTATAATCATTATTTTTTAAATAACTAGATAGCTGAGCAGCCATTGTATTCGTATCGTCCCCGCCAATAGTATGTAAAATATCTACTTTATCTTTTTTTAATTGTTCAGCAGCGACCTGTAATGGTTCCTCACCTTCTTTAATATAATCTCTATCAATACAATCTTGGATATTTGTTAGTTTTACTCTGCTGTTTCCTATTGGACTCCCTCCGTATTCGTAAAGAGTAGCAAAACTATCCTTAATTGAAGCTGGAAACTCAATTGATTGTCCAAGCAACAGCCCTCGGTACCCATTTAAATAGCCAATCATTTCAGCATCAGGCTTGGACTTAGCATATTGCTCAATAAGGGCACCAATACTTGATGATAAACACGGCGCGATACCGCCAGCTGTTAAAAAAGCAATTTTCATAAAATTATTCCTTATTTATATTTATTGTTTTGCAGATCTTGACCATCCCAGTTCTCCATATCTATCATTGAGCACTAGAATGCCGTCCATATCTTTATTCGTTCCGACATAAGCTGTAGGCTGTTGGAACTTATTAAATGTCTGCATATATCCATTATTTTCTTCACCAGTGCCTAGATACAAAGTTCTTTTTTGATCTTGATTATAGGCCGTTATAAAACCTCCATATCCATCATCCAACACAGTTATTGAGTTTACAACAATATCACCAAGGTTTTTCTTTTGCTTTGCTCCCATAAGTGTAAAGATTAATGCAGCTCCTAAAAAACCTATGCAAGTGCTTTTAAAGTCTATATTACCCATATTTGAACTACCTTTCGTATTTGAATTTTTATTTATCAAACTTTTCTATTAAATCTTTCATTTTAAGTATGCTAGCATCCTTGGCATAATTTTCATCATTAAATTCTTTATGCCATATTTTTTTTGCGTACAAGATTCTTACTATTAATATAGTTGTATAAATAAAAAGAAGAGAAAGAAAGCCGATTACATAAAATTTATTTTCCCGATCCACAAAGATTAGCAGTAGCAATAAAATTACTGGCATAATTCTAATGATTTTTTGAATTATAATTCCCATATTATGTTAATTCAATTTTTCTTCAACAAAATTAAGCATTTTTCTTTGCATAGATAGCCATCCTAATCTCGTTTCAATATTTATATATCTAACTCCTTTTTGGATAGCCGCCCAAGATAATGAACCATCATTGTTATTATTCATTACATTCTGTAAAACAATATTATAAGGACCATTTTTAAGTTTTTCATAATCAACATCACTCGTACATATTATAAAATCTCGAGGGTTTTCATTCTTTTTAATAGAGAACAACTGACTTTTTTTTAGCTCGCTATTAACATTATACCCTCTAAAATTATTATGTAAGGCTATTAGCAAACCACCCTCACTTGGAAAAATACTGTCCAAAAAGTTTTTTCTTGATATTTTCAGTTCAGTTAATAATTCATCTAATTCACTCTTAACCCAATCAGCTTTAAAATTTTTAAGAGCTTTTATTGCACCAATATTTGAAAAAAGTCTGTTAGGGTCTACAATTGTAGGGCCTAAAGTTACTTCTCTATCTTTTGACTTGATTATAAACGCCTTACCTTTGTTTTTTTTAATATGCTCATTGATAAGAATCTTAGCAGTTTGCTCATCTCCATGTATTACAATATAATGTGTACTAGACGAGCTATTTTCTTTTATTTCAAAAGGAATGCCACAATATGAAATTTCAGAAATTTCAATTGCCATTACTAGATTAAAAGCACCAAGTAAAAGATTTGAAATAAAAAAGATACTTTTGTTTTTAAAGATCGTGAGCAATTCAGAAACTCAATTAAGCTTATCTTCCTCTTCAGGGTTATACGTCCTGTATAAAATTGCCAAAATAAGAGACCCAAGTGTAAAAACTAAAAATAATATATAAAGAAAGACTTTCATGAATATTTATTTATATAATTTACTATTATCATTTAAAAAATGATCAATATCAAACAAATTTTTTTCTATTAATTTTTGAATCTTTTTAGAACTTAAATATTTCGCATCTAAGTCCATAAAATCTGATACTATTTTTATAATTGTTACTTTATTTAAATGGTTAAAATCACTTAATACTGAACAGATTTCATACGCCTCCATATCGACTAGGCCTTCTCGCTCTTGATCACTATTTATGATAGGTTCAAAAACAGTTGTGACACGATTTTCTAAAAGATTAGATCTGTTCCCAGATTTAATATTGTAATTAACTTCTAAATAATCATCAAAAACTTTATCTATGAAAAACATTTCTCCAATTTTACAATTTCCTTTCACTCCTCCCGCAATCCCAATATTTATAAATTTAGCCTCTTCAATATTCTTAGTTTTTTTTAAATACTCTTTCAATGTTTTGTTGACATTTTTTTTACCTACGCCAGTGATTAGCATTGTAAACAAATCATTCCTGTACATTTGAAGGCCAATAGAATTACTGGGTATTAGTTTATAATAATTAATTAATGGAAAAGCTTCCGCTTTAAGAGCTGACAGTATAACCTTCATTGTAGAATTACTTTTTAGGTCCTGCAAATTCCAAGAATTTCTTTTCTCGCAACTTATGTTTTATTATCCAAGCTTCTATCCCTACTGGTTCTTTTTTTGCAGAGAAATCAAAAAACCAATCTGCTCTTGGAAGATTGATTTTTTTACCATTTGGCTTATAATAATATTCACCTGATAGGCTAGAATCAGTTTTGTCATATAATTTCATATCAGCAAAAATCGAAGAAAATATCAATTCTCTATTGATATAATTAAGTCCATTAAATTTATATGTAATTACTTTACGGCCTATTCTAGACCCAACCTCATTTATTAAAACACCCGAAGCAATCATTGCTGAGCTAACCACTCCATAACTATAAAAAAGCGTCGGATATCCTATCACCGCTGGAAATAACGAGCAATTCAATAACCATTTGCCAGAAGATAATAAAATATCACCAATGGGCTTATAAGATTTTTGAGAATATTTAATCTTCTTAATAGACTTTAAGGGTATTACTTTTTTAATCAAGCCACTATCACTTACAATAACACTTCCATTTACTATATCATGAGTATTATATAGCTTTATTTTTTTCTCGCCTTTAGGGTAAATAGATATCGATTGTGACTGAATATTATTTTGAAATAGACAAACAAAAGGTAGTATTAAAACGATGACTTTTTTTTTAAAAATCATTTTAAAATATCATTTTCAATGCATTTATTAAAGTGTTCATATCATTTCTATCGTTATAAAAATGTGCAGAAACTCTTATATATTTTTGTTTTTTCCATTCAAAAACAGGTACTTCTATCAAAAATTTTTCCCATAACATTTCTTTTAAATTTTCCGGGGTGTTTGAAGGCAATGGATGGCTGACCATTTGTCCTACCCAATCTTCACTTTTAAAAAGTGGATTTGTTCCAAATAAATTCTTTAAATCTTCTGAGACTTCTAAAATTAGTTCCTTACTTATTTTATGATTCTCTTTCCAATTATTACTTTCAATAAAATGAATAGCAGACGGTATAGATAAAAATGAGCTCATATCTTTGGTTCCTTGCCATTGAAAGTCCATTTGGAATTGTGAAGGCCCAGGGTCATCCCCTTCTTCTCCCCAACTCACTACCTGAGGCTTTATGTTCGCTTGAAATGATTTTCTAACATACAAAAATGATGAACCTTTCGGAGCACATAGCCATTTATGGCATGTACCGGTATAAAAATCACATTCGAGATTACTAATATTTAGGTCAATATGTCCTGGGACATGAGCACCATCTACAATTGTAACGATACCTTTTTTTGTTGCGTATTCGCATATTTCTTTGATAGGAAAGATTAGTCCAGTTTGACTAGTTATCTGTGATATGAAAACAACTTTCGTATTCATGGTAATTCCAGCTAAAAATTGTTTTATAAAGTTCTTTTTTGAACTGACAGGGACTTTTACAGGTTGCTGAACTATCGAAAAATTATTTCTTTTTGATGACCTTGACCAAGCTCTAACTAATGCACCGTATTCATGCTGAGTCATCAAAACTTCGTCACCTTTATTTAAATTTAAATTTTCAATTACATTATTTATTGCCGTCGTAGGATTTGCAAACAACAATAAATCATCGCCATCACAATTTAAAAAAGTGCCAAGTGTGTCTCTAGACTCTTTTAAATACTTCCATAAATATTTAGTCATGAATTGAACGGGTTGCTGCTCCAATCTTTTTTGCAATTTTTGATAATCATTGAAAACTGAGGAAGGGCAGGATCCGTAAGAACCATGATTTAAATACGTGATATTTGGATCAAGTAAAAAAAGATTTTTCATAAAAAGCTAATATTGCCAAATCTTTGGAATAACTATGATAGCTGTTATAAAAAGAATAATCGATAATGGCAACCCTACTCTAATGTAATCGCTAAACTTATAACCACCCGGCCCATAGACCATCAAATTGGTTTGATATCCAATGGGAGTAATAAAGGATGAGCTAGCTGCGAATGCGACTGTAAACACAAATGGTCTAGGTTCAAAACCTAATTGAGTTGAAACAGAAAACGCTATTGGGACCATGATGATCGCAGTGGCAACGTTTGATGAAATCTCTGTCAAAATCATCGTTATAAAATAAATGGTCGCAATCAAAGCATAAGGCTGAATTTCATCAGAAAATAAATAAATAAAATCTGAAATATTATTACCAATCCAATGTGCTGTTCCTGTTTTTTGAATGACTATACCAATTGGTATTAATGCAGCAATAAGCACAATAACTTGCCAATGAATAGACTGATAACTTTCTTGAGCAGAAATAATTTTTAAGCTCAACAAAATAACAACGCTAATAAAAGCACCCTTCATTATTGGTATAAATCCAATAGCCGCAAAAAAAATAGATATTAGGACCACATATATGCTGACCCACCAAAATTTTTCTTTAATTAACCTCGCTTGAACTTTTCCTAAAACAATAAAATCACCTCGCTCAGACAAGTTAGATATTTTTTTTGATGGACCATAAACTAGCAGTGTATCAAAAGCATGAAGTTTCATATGAGCAATTTTTTTTCTAAAGATACCTCCTTCACGTCTTATAGCTAGAATGAATGCACCAAAAATTTGTCTAAAATTTGTGGACATTAAACTTTTACCAACGAGGTCAGAATCATCTGTGAGTAAACATTCAACCAGTTCATTATCTTCTTGCTCCAGCTCTGATTGCGTTAGTTTCTCATCCGTTAATAGTGTAACGCCCTCAACTTCTTTCATTCGAATGAAATTTTCTAATGTCCCTCTCACAAAAAGAATGTCATTTTCTTTCAATATAGTTTGTCTAATATTATTGGCTATATGTTTTTGATCTCGAATAATATCTAGTACAGTAACATCATAATTCTGGTTAATTGACCTATCTATACAAGACTTGCCAATTAAAACAGATCTTTTTCTAACTTTCATCTCAGTTAAATACCCACCTAAATGATAACTTTTGGTTAAACTCGATGTCGATGTTCTAGAAGGGATTAATTTTGGTGCTACAAATAATAAATAAGCTGTACCTATAATTAAAATAATAATTCCATATTTGAAAAATTCGAACATTCCTAAAGGTTCTGCACCCTCATAACCAATGTAAATTGAATTGACCAATAAATTAGTAGATGTACCAACTAGAGTTAAAGTACCCCCTAAAATAGCAGCATAGCTTAATGGAATGAGCATTTTTGATGGACTCACTTTATAACTATGGGCCAATCGAATTGTAATAGGCATAAAGATTGCAACAATAGCAGTATTGTTAATTAATGATGATGTAATACTAATTGTAAAATAATAGGCTGCCATTCCAACAGTTCTTGAAGATTGCAATAATTTATTTATTGTAACGACAAGATATTCTAAAAGACCAGTTTTTTGAATAGCACTACTAAGAACAAATAACAACCCAATTGTAATTACAGCCGGATTAGAAAATCCAGAAACTGCTTCTGTTGGCGTTAAATATCCTAATCCAAAAAAACAAGAAAGGATGATTAAAGCTGTAACGTCAATACTGAAATATTCTTTTATAAAAAGAAAAAATCCAACACTAAGTATTCCGATTACAATAATTATTTCAATATTCATATATGATTATTTTATCTAAAACCGGTTTGCAATTAACAAAACGGGTGATGTTTGATTTGATTATTTTTTCTTTCCACCCTATCCTTTGGGCTACTAACATTTAATATTGAGTCCACTATTTTGTCTATAATTATTTCTCTTTTGATATTATTCAAAATAGCAATTACGAATATTCCATACTCTGCGTCAGGGATAATTTTTTCCCATTCATCTAAAATTGTGCTGTTATCCAAAAATTTATCAACATCATTATCAACACTAAGAATCTTAGAGACTTCAGCTTGCAGAGAAAATATTTTCTCTTTTAATATCTCCCTTTGCTCTAATGCACTCATCTTTTACCCAGAACAGATTTTTCATCAACTTTATCTATTTGATTTATTGATACATGTTCATCTGCATACTCTTTGTAAACACCGGAACTAACAAAAATTTCAAAAAGGTCATCATCAATATGGTAGTCATTTTTCATAAAACCCATAATCCGCATAGCTTGTGATAATTTCTTACCATCTTTATATGGCCTGTCAGCCGCAGTTAAAGCTTCATAAATATCGGCAATTGCCATTATCTTTGCCTGCGGGGACATCTGATCAGCTTTTAGACCTTTTGGATACCCTGTCCCATCCATCTTTTCATGATGCCCTCCAGCAAATTCAGGAATATTTTTAAGATTTTTAGGATAAGGTAATTGATCTAGCATATCAATAGTGATAGAAATATGATCATTTATAATATCTCTCTCCTCTGGCAAAAGAGTGCCTTTTGTAATATTTAAGTTACGAACTTCTTCTTTTGTCAAAATATTCATCTCTTTATTATTTAGAATCAGTTTTTGTTCAGAAATAGATATTATTCTTTCCTGCAACTCAGGTTTCATGAACTCACCACCCACATTACAAGATTCAATAAATTTAATATTTTCATCAATCTTCTTAATCGTATTTTTGTATTCTTCGTCAAAAACTGGAAGAGAACCATTTAATTGTCTTTTTAAAAAATCTATTTCAACATCCCTTTTTAGAATTTCCATTCTAGTTTTTATAAGTTCAATCCTATCAAAAATAGTTTCTAATTTGGTGCCCTTATCAACCACGTGAGGCGGCGTTGCAACCTTTCCACAATCATGTAGCCAAGCAGCAATATAAAGTTCATATCTTTCATCTTCCGTCATACTAAAATCTTTGTATTTACCAGATTTAGTCTTTGCAACAGCATCAGCAAGCATCATTGTAATAACAGGAACTCTTGAACAATGCCCTCCTGTATATTCAGATTTTTTGTCTATAGCAGTTGCAATTAACTGTATAAATGCCTCAAAAAGTGTTTTTAATTCTCCAACCAACTTTTTATTTGTTAGTGCGACAGCACCTTGAGAGGCTAGAGATTCAACCTGTTCTTGCATATCTTTATCAAATGCAATGACCTCGTTTTTTTCATCCCTAGCATTTATTAATTGCATTACACCAATAATTTCATCTTCATGGTTTTTTAAAGGTACCGTTAAAAAAGATTCAGAATGATAACCAGTTTTTTGATCATACGACTTAGTACCACTAAAATCAAACCCCTCTTCTTGATATGCGTCCTTAATATTTACAGTTTCACCAGTTAGCGCTACATATGCAGAAACATTACTCTGGTTTGGTGTCGATTCATCAACCCAAAGTTTAACAGGGTCAAAAGGTATTTCAACATTGGAGCTCCCCCCCATTGTTGTATTCATTGAATCGTTTCTTAAAATTTCAAACTTCAAATTTCCTTGTTTGCCTTTGCTGTAAAGTGTTCTACCATCAGCATTTGTAATATTTCTTGCTTCTTCTAAAATCATTTCAAATAATTTATTTGAATCAGATTCTGTGGATAGTGCCATCCCAATTTCATTAAGCCTATGAATTCTATTTTCTAGATATTTTATTTTTTGTTTATCGTTCATTTTATTGATTTTTTATTAGTAAAATTTTAGAAAGCAAATGAATGTACATATTAGAAAACTATACAGCAATGCTTCTTTCGAAAATTGACTAGTAACTATTAGCTATTCGTGACTGAAATTAAACATAAAATTACCAACCTGCTAAAAAGCTTTGAAACTGGGAATGTTCGATATGAATATCTTGAAGAAACCCTAGACTATATTCTTAATAATGATGTTTCTAAAAATGATGCTTTTTCATTTTTAGACCTACTGCATTTATCGTCAATCTCAAAAACTATTTCATCTCATGATACTAATCAATGGGCTATGAAAATTGCCCAGGTTATTGAAAAGTATAATTTCCATACTGGACAATTACTATTACAACGAGAAAAAAGATATAGGGATAAAGTAGCAATTCATACTATTGACGGTGATAATAAAATAGACATTACATACTCCAAGCTTTGGAACGATGTTTTAAAGACATCTCTGGCAATAAAAAAAGCATCTAATAATCAAAAAGCAACAATCGGTATACTATCACATAATCAATATAAAAGCGCGGTTGTAGATTTAGCATGTTTATCATCAGGTATAAGTATCATTCCTATCCCACTTAATGCCAATAAAGACCACCTTATATTTATAATAAAAGAAGCAAATATCACGCATTTATTCCTTGGTGGTGAAAGAGCAATTCAATTATGGAATTCAACAAAATATGATGAAGAACTAATAGTTATTGATGTTAACGATATTGGTTCATTACAAAGCAATTCAATTTCCTGGGAAGCATTCCATGATAAATTTTCCCAGTATCAAAAATATGATGATATAAATGAATTATCTGATCAGGATATGAATTCAACTATTACCATTATGTACACATCTGGATCTACAAGTAACCCAAAGGGTGTAAAATTTTCACAATTAAATATTATTTCTAAAAGATTTTCAAGAGCATTAGCGTTACCTGAAATAAGTAACAAAGATAAGTTTTTATGTTACTTACCTCTTTTTCATACTTTTGGAAGGTATTTTGAGCTTATGGGTTCAATATTTTGGGGAGCTACCTATACTTTTGCTCAATCCCCATCGTTTAATTCGTTATTAAAAGATTTTAAAATAATATCTCCTACTATCTTTATAAGTATACCAAAAAGATGGGTGCAGATATATGAATTAATGAATAGTTCAATAGATTTAGATTTATCAAACAAAGAAGAAATCAATACCAAATTAAAAGATATTACAGGAGGCAGTTTAAAATGGGGACTTTCTGCCGCGGGTTATTTAGACCCTGATATTTTTATATTTTTTCACGATAACAAAATTAATTTAATGAGCGGTTATGGGATGACAGAAGCTACAGGCGGAATAACCATGACTCCGCCAAACGAATATGTTGAAGATACTGTTGGGAAAGCCCTTCCTGGTATTAATCTAAAAATTGAAGAAGATGGTGAACTTTGTATGAAAGGACCATATATATCTGAGGGATTTTATAAAGATGATGACTCAAAATCTTTTAAAAATGGATGGTTCTATAGCGGTGATATTTTTAAAGAAGAAAATGGTTATTATTTTATAATTGATCGGAAAAAAGATATATACAAGAATAGTAGAGGACAAACAATAGCTCCTCAAAAAATAGAAAATTTATTCCAAGATTTTGATCTTGTAAAATCTGCGTTCCTTGTCGGTGATGGAAAGGAATATAATACAGTGCTTATATATCCGAATAAAGAAAACATTGATTTTAATCTTCAAAATATGAATGAAAAGCAAGTACAAAATATTTTTAGTGCTATGCTGATATCAATAAACGGTTTTTTATCTCCATTTGAACGAATTGTTAATTTTACAATAATCAATAGAGACTTCAGCAATGAAAGTAATGAATTAACGCAAAAAGGAAC
>CAJQGZ010000096.1 GCA_905478065.1 uncultured bacterium
TATTAAATATTATACAAAAATTATATAATAACAAAAGTTGCGACTTCTAGTATTTTCTTTGTAGTTGTAAAAGTCTGAGGTTTGCTTTTTTGCGGTTACCATCTTGTATTAAAGAAACGACTTTCATTGATTCTAAAATAGGAATATTTATATTATCTGAATTTGTATATAATGCATCCATATGCATTGTTATTAATTGCAAGTCATACCCCACTGATTCAGAGGAATACTCATCAATTAAAGAATAGTACCTTTCGATATAATATGGTTCTATCCAATTCTTATCATTTAAATATTGTTTTGCTACCTCTTCCTTATGCTTTTTCTTCAAAACACTTAAGGCACTGTAAGCACCATTTATAAAGGATATTTTTTCTTTTGAAGATAATGAGAACCAAAATTCTGAAGGGGATTTTGTATTTTGTGTTTGACCAATTAATAAACTGATCGATAGTAGCATACTATATATTATTATCTTCAATCTTATTTCTCTTTAAAGTGATTTACAATTGGGAATCGCCTACCAAATCCAAAAGCTTTTTTTGAGACTCTTAAACCGATAGGTGCTTGTCTCCTCTTATATTCATTAAAATAGATTTTATTTTTTATTTCTATAATAGTTTTCTCTTCGAACCCTTGATTAATTAATTCAGAGTTTGAATATGTTTTTTGAACAATTAAGTCAACTAATGGTGATATCACATCATAATCAAATGGATCAACTTGATTAGGCGAAAGCTCTGCTGAGGGAGGTTTTTCAATTGAATTCAAAGGTATAAAACTGCCCTTATTATTGTTAATCCACTTTGCAAGTTCATAAACTTCACTTTTATTTAAATCTGAAATCACTGATAATCCGCCACTCATATCACCGTACAAGGTACAATACCCTAGAGCTAACTCAGTTTTATTGCCTGTAGAAAGTACTAATCTTCCAAATTTATTAGATAAGGCCATTAATATGTTACCTCTTACCCTAGATTGTATGTTTTCTTCGGCAGCCCCCCTATCTGTACCAGAAAAAAAATCAACTAAGCTATCTTCGAAGCGGTCAACAAGTTCTTGTATTGGGATCGTTTTAAAATCTATTCCCAGGTTCTTTGCTAATAATTCCGCATCTTTTTTGCTGTGTTCACTACTAAACTTTGACGGCATTGAAACGCCATAAACAGCAGCTTCTCCTAAAGCGTGGCTAGCCAAGACTGCAACAACAGCACTATCAATTCCACCAGATAAACCGATTATAGCCTCATAATTATTAGTTTTACTAAAATAATCTTTAATGCCTAAGGTAAGAGCATTAAAATAATCTTCGTATTTTGAGTTATAATTAATTTCAATCCTAGATGTTGACTTTAAATCAACATAAAGGATATCTTCGATAAATGACTCGCTTTTTGCAAAACACATGCCCTTTTCATCTACAGCGAAAGAAGACCCATCAAAAACTAATTCATCCTGCGCACCCACGATGTTACAATAAAGAAAAGGAATTTTAATTTCTTTCACTTTTTGGCTTATTTGATCTTCTCTATCATTTAACTTCTTATCTCGAAATGGAGATGCCGATATATTTATTAAAAAATCTGCACCCTTTTGTTTTTGCAAATAAGACACTTTTTTTTCATATCCATCATCCCATAAATCTTCACAAATTTGAATTCCAATATTTACTTTCTTACCATCTAATATTATCGGCCAAACTGTTGGCCATGCACCTTGAGTAAAATATCTACTCTCATCAAAAACATCATAAGTAGGTAGTAATATTTTATCATAATTATTTACAATTTCACCATCTTTACATAGAGCCGCGCTATTAAACATTCGATTGTTTTCTGTTCTAACATAACCTACAATTAATGGATTAGTTGCTTTCTCCGCTATAGAATTGATTGCAATATTATTTAATTCAATAAAATCTTCATCTAACAATAAATCTTGCGGTGGATATCCGGTTATCGCTAATTCTGGAAAAACAACGATATCTGAATTTTCTGCTAAGGCTTTTTTATAAAATTCTAGTATCTTGTTCTTGTTTGAATCAATTGCCCCGACTGTGGGATTTATTTGACATAACGCAATTTTCATATAATTCTTAGTTATTAAAAATTAGATAATAAAATATAATAATTTGTTAATAAAGCTTATGGCTCGAGCCTAGCCATTGTTCTAGGAAAAGGAATTGTTTCTCTAATATGAGTAGTGCCACAAACCCAGGCAACGAATCTTTCAAGACCAAGACCAAACCCAGAATGGGGTACTGAACCATATTTTCTCAAATCTAAATACCATTCAAATGGCTTTAGAGGTAAATCATGGTGCCTAATTGTCTCTATTAAAATATCAATGTTATCTTCTCTTTGACCACCACCAACTATTTCCCCATACCCTTCAGGAGCTATCATATCTACTCCAAGAGCTAAATTCTTATTATTTTCATCCCTTTTCATATAAAAAGCTTTTGTATCTACTGGCCAGCTATGTATCATTACAGGACTTTTGTATTGATTAGATATTATAGTTTCATCAGCAGCACCAAAATCTTTTCCATACTTAAAATCAATACCATTATTTTCAAGAATACCCACTGCTTCATCATAAGTAATTCTAGGAAATGGAGATTTTACGCATTCTAACTTTTTAACATCACGTTCTAAAATATTTAATTCATTTTCACATTTCTTGACAACTTTTTTAATAATATATGACACAAGAGATTCCATCCAGTCCATATTCTGAGCCAAGTTACAATAAGCCATTTCAGGCTCAACCATCCAGAATTCAGTTAAGTGCCTTCGCGTTTTGGACTTTTCTGCTCTAAAAACAGGTCCAAAGCAGTACGATTTACCAAAAGCCATTGCTCCTGCCTCTTGGTATAGCTGACCACTCTGCGTTAGATATGCTTTTTTTTCAAAATAATCTAACTCAAACAAAGTAGTAGTACCTTCTACAGCATTTCCTGTGAAAACTGGAGAATCAAAAAGAATGAAATCATTGTTATCAAAGAAATCTCTTATAGACTTTACAATTTGGTGCCTAATTCTAAGAATTGAGTTTTGCCTTTTAGACCTAATCCACAAATGTCTGTTTGACATTAAGAAATCAGTACCATGTTCTTTATTTGAGATAGGATATTCATTAGTCGTATGATTCACAATCGATATAGTCTTTACGCTAAGTTCAAAACCACCAACAGCTCGGGGCTCTTTTTTGACTAAACCTGTAATTGTAACGGAATCTTCTTGATTAAGATTCTGTTCTAAGTTAAAACTTTTAGAATCGCATTCTCCATTAACTACAACACATTGAAGTAAACCAGAGCCATCTCTTAATATAAGAAACCATATTTTACCAACGCTTCTCCTATTGTATACCCATCCATTAATTTTTACTTCTTGCCCAGAGTAATTACCTAAATTTTTTATTATTACAGTTTCCATGTCTTCTAAGTTTCTCCTTACCATGTAGTCATTATATCATTAATTATATCTTGTGCAATTTTTTTAACCGCAACCTTTGAAGCAAACTCTCTTGGCTCACCAAATTCATCTTCGTCTTCACCATCAATTTTACCATCGCCATCATTATCTACGCCATCAGAACTAATATCTCCGCTGAGTCCATATGCCCCCCAACCAGAAAAATTACCTTTTAAAATAATTTTCTCATCACGATTATCATACCATTCAAAGTAAACATCAATTTTGTATCTATACTCCGAGACAGACTCTTCTTTGTTAAAAGTGTAAGGCCCATCCGTTATTTTTTTAATTGAACCTCTAAGTATAGAATCAGAATTTAAATTACTTATTTTCAATATTCCTTCATCATTGAATGCATTTTGAATACCATCAGTGATATCTTCTGCTATACCAAATTCAGCAGTCTCATTTTCTAGCAGTGGAATTGAGATAGTATTAATATGTGGTGGTAATGAACCAGACATCGAATAAAATGCACAAGAAAAAATAAATGACATTATAATACAAAAAATTAATATTTTTATTTTATTTAGAATCACAATTAATTCCGCTTGATCTTGGGTTCAAGATTATAATCTTCAATTTTTCTGTACAATGTTCTTTCACTAACGCCTAAGGACCTTGCCGTTTTCCTTCGGTTGTTATTAAAAAACCTTAGTGTACGAATGATAGCCTCTTTCTCAAGATCTTTCATCCTAATCTCACCAATAGCATCATCCCGAATTAAAGGTTGACCATCTTCAGTAACCTCTAAATTTTTATCATTAACTGGATTTATTATTTTTAGGTTATCTTTTGGCAATATTGGACTTACACCAAATAAAGAACTATCTTTATCAACAGATAAAATAGCTCTAATCATTTCAGTATCTTGTTTTAATGAAAATAATTGGCGTAAAATAATGTCAATTTCTGCCTGTTCTGTTGATTTATTTACTGGAATTGGTAGTTTTAAATTATCAGAAATTGGTTCAGCAATTACATCATCTAATTCCCTACTAACCATCTCTTCTGTAATTCTCTCGCCTTTTTCTAATACCATTACTTTCTCTACAAAATTTTTCAATTCACGAACATTACCAGGCCAATCATATTGTTTCATTTTACGAATAGCATCAGGCATAAAGCCTCGATATAAAATCTCATTTGACCGTGTAAACTCTAGTGCAAACCTTTCAACAAAAGGATTAATATCCTCAACTCTATCCCTCAAAGAAGGAATATGAATATTAACGGTTTTCAAACGATAATAGAGATCCTGTCGAAACAACTCCTTCTTAACTAATTCTGACAAATTTTTATTTGTAGCGGCAATTACCCTAACATCTGTATATCTTACCTTTGATTCGCCCACTCTCATGTATTCACCAGTTTCAAGTACTCGTAATAACTTTACTTGAGTCCCAAGCGGAGCTTCTCCAATTTCATCTAAAAAGATAGTAGCTTTATTTGCCTGCTCAAAATATCCTTTCCTATCATCGGAAGCACCAGTAAAAGAACCTTTTTTATGGCCAAATAATTCACTCTCAATTATTCCTTCAGGGATTGCACCACAATTAACTGTAACCATAGGATTAAAAGAGCGTTTACTATGCTTATGAATTCCACGTGCGACCACTTCTTTACCACAACCAGACTCACCAGTAACTAAAACTGAGATATCAACTGGAGCAACTTGAGCTATCATACCTAAAACTTCAAATATTTTTTCAGAAGTACCAATTAGCCCTGATTGTTTTTGTAGACGATGTAAATCTATTTCCATATTAAAAACACCTCTTTTAAGAGTTATATATTTTCCATGTTGAACTAATTATATTACGTAAATCAGACTTACTTGGAGACCAATTAATAAGCTGTTTAGCTTTTTCAGATGAAGCTATGACAACATCAGGGTCGCCATCCCTCCTTTTAGAAACTGTAAAATTAATTTTTTTGTTACTTACATCTTCTGTCATTTTAATGATTTCAAGCACCGAGTGCCCACGACCGGTACCAAGATTAATAGTAAGATTGTTGTCATTTTGAAATAAATAATCAATCGAGGCTAAATGACCTTTGGCTAAATCCGTAACATGTATGTAGTCACGAACGCCCGTACCATCTAATGTTGAATAATCATTTCCATAAACTTGAAGCAGTTCGCGAGAACCTTCAGCTACCTCCATAACCAGAGGAATTAAATTCTGTGGATTATTCTCCTTATTTAGGCTTTGTTTGTCACTATCATATCCTGCAGCATTAAAGTACCTTAGAGAAGCATAACTTATGTTTTTTAAATCACTATACCATTTCAAATTTTCTTCAATAACTTTTTTAGTATAACCATAAAAATTAATTGGGTTCAATGAATGCAATTCATCAATTGGAGTATATAATGGAATACCATATACAGCGGCACTTGAAGAAAAAATAATTTTCTTTACATTATACTCAACACAAGCTTTTAGAAAATTTAGGCCACCAATTATATTATTTGAGGCATATTTAACAGGGTCAATCATAGATTCACCTGCGGCTTTATAGGCAGCAAGATAAACTGCAACATCAAAACTACTAGAAGTCATTACTTCAGATAGATTTTGATTTGACAATGTTGAACCCTCAAAAAAGTCTATTTCATTATCTATATTATTTTTAAAGCCACTGGATAAATCATCGAATACAACAACATTGTGTCCAGCTCTAGAAGCCTCTAAAACAAAATGAGAACCAATATATCCAGCTCCACCTACAACTAAAATATTCATTTAACACTAACCTTCATGCTTCTTTCAAAGCTATCAATTTCATCTCGAAGTTTAGCAGCTTTTTCAAAATCTAAATTTTCAGCAGAATTAATCATTTCTTTTCTAAGCTCTAATAAAATATTTTCACGATCCTGCAATGTCATGTCTTCAAAGTTTTGATCCTTTGATATAATCTCTTCTTCCTTAGCCGAACCAGCTACAGATGTAGATAGCATAATTTCATCAATCGATTTATTAATAGTCTTGGGTACGATATTGTTTTTAATATTGTAAGATTTTTGTACTTTTCTACGCCTCTTTGTTTCAATAATCAAATTATCCATCGCATCAGTTACCTTATCTCCATAAAGGATAACCTTACCTTCAACGTTCCTTGCAGCTCTGCCCGCTACTTGAAGAAGACTGCTTTTTGACCTTAGAAATCCTTGTTTATCAGCATCAATTACAGCCACCAAACTTACTTCAGGTAAGTCCAAACCTTCTCTCAATAAATTAATACCAATCAATACGTCAAAAATTCCAATCCTTAAATCTCTCAATATCTTTACTCTTTCAACACTTATTATCTCCGAGTGTAAATATCTCACTTTTATATTTACACCGCTTAAGTAATCTGTTAAATCCTCAGCCATTCTTTTTGTCAAGGTCGTTACTAATACTCTTTCATTCTTTTTAGACCTTTTTCTTATTTCACCAATTAAGTCATCAATTTGACCTTTTGAACTACGGACATCGACTTTTGGATCTAACAGTCCCGTGGGTCTAAGAATTTGCTCTACAACAACTCCTTTACAAAACTCTAATTCAGTGTCAGATGGTGTAGCAGAAACAAAAAGCATCTGATTTTGAGATTTGATAAACTCATCATATTTTAATGGTCTATTGTCAAGTGCACTTGGCAATCTAAAACCATGCTCTACTAGAGACATTTTTCTTGCTCGATCTCCATTGTACATTGCTCTTATTTGTGGAAGAGTGACATGCGATTCATCTAAAATTGTTAAAAAATTTTCGGGGAAAAAGTCTATTAAAGTAAATGGTTTCTCACCTTCTTTTCTTCCCGCAAAATATCTAGAATAATTCTCAATACCAGAACAATAACCAAGCTCGATCATCATTTCAATATCAAAATTTGTCCGTTGTTCTAACCGTTGGGCTTCTAATAGTTTATTATGGGACCTTAAAAATTCTAATCTATCTATCAGCTCTTTTTGTATCATATCAATAACATGTAATGTTTTTTCCTTATCTGTAACGAAATGCTTTGCCGGGAAAATAACTACTTTTTCAATTTCTTCGATTATTTCTCCTGTCAAATAATCAAATTTAGAAATTGTTTCAATTTCTGTTCCAAATAGTTCTATTCGTATACACAAGTCTTCGTATGCTGGAAAGATTTCAATAACATCCCCCAGCACTCGAACATTACCCCTTTCAAGAACTTGATCATTTCTTGAATAATGAATATGAACGAGATTAGATAATAACTGCTTTCTATCTAAATTATCACCACAGGAAACAGTTACAGAGCCTTTTATATATTCTTCTGGAGCACCCAGACCGTAGATACAAGAAACTGAAGAAACAACTATAACATCTTCCCTACTCATCAATGAACTCGTTGTTTTTAACCTGAGTTTGTCAATCTCTTCATTTATTGAAGCATCTTTTTCAATATAAGTATCCGTAACTGGTAAATATGCCTCAGGCTGATAATAGTCATAATAACTTATAAAGAATTCAACCGCATTATTTGGAAAAAGTTGTTTCATCTCACCATACAACTGGGCAGCAAGCGTTTTATTATGTGACATTATTAAAGTTGGTCTTTTAATTGTTTCAATAACATTTGCCATGGTAAAAGTTTTTCCAGAACCAGTGATGCCCAATAAAGTAGTATATGGTTCACCTTTATCAAGTGATAATATTAAATCTTCGATTGCTGAAGGTTGATCGCCTGTAGGCTTATATAAGGACTCAATTTTAAAATCTGCCATAATGACTAATTTACCAATTTTTCACAAGAATCGTCAATGGCAGACTATGAGAATATTATAATTTATTCTGTAACGATTTAGATACAGATATAATTTCTTTACTTATTTTTTTTGATAAACCTATTTTTTTAAAAATAGAATCGGGTGTTTGGTTAGCTAAATCAGCAGTTCCATCATAATTAGTAAATATTTTTTTTATTGTTTTCTCCCCGACACCACTAATTCCTAACAACGGAGAGTCTATCGTTGTTTTCTTTCTTTTCTGTCTTTGAAAAGAAACCGCGAAACGATGTGCTTCATCACGAATTCTCTTTAATAAAACTAAACCTGTAGAATCTTTATGTATACTTTGAGCATTAGAATTTCCAGGAACAAAAACCTCTTCTAATCTTTTTGCTAATCCAATTATAGGTATATAATCGAGTCCTAACTCTCTCAAAGCAGACATCGCCATGCTCAATTGACCTTTACCCCCGTCAATCAAAATTAAATCAGGATAAATTGATTTTTCTTTTTTAAGTCGACTATATCTTCTAAAAACAACTTCTCTAATTGATGCAAAATCATCAATTTTATTAACTGTTTTAATTTTAAATTTTCTGTAGTTTTTTTTTCTTGGCTTACCATCAATAAAGGATACCATTGAGGCGACAGTATCTGTTCCTCCTAAATGAGAGATATCAAAACCTTCGATATTCTTTGGTGGTACTTCGAGCCTTAAATCACCTTGTAAGGATAATACGGAATTTGGTATATATTGTTTGTACTTGTTTTTTTTTAAAATCCAATCATTTAAGAGAAGTTCAGCATTTTTTATGGTTATTCTAAGTTCCTTGGCTTTCTCTCCTATTTTAGGATATTCAAATTGTACTTTTCCCTTTCTTTCGGAAGATAAAAGCTCTTGTAATTCTTGATCATTTGAAGGTCTAATTGGCAAGGAAATAACAGGTGGAATTAAATTACTTTCCATATAAAATTGTGAAATAACAGTTTTATATGTACTTTTTTCATCATAAAACAAATTTTGCAAAGATATTTTTTCTCTACTATAAATAAATCCATTTCTTATTCTAATGATTACTACAACTCCAATTTCATTTTTACTTGCAAGAGCAAAAATATCTCTATCTTCTAATGTTGAACGCACATGACTTTTCCGAGAACTAAATCCTTGAATAGATTTTAATTGATCTCTAAATAATGCTGCCTCCTCGTAAAGCATATTCTTAGAGGCTTCTTCCATTTTGGATAAAATATAAGTTTCTATCTCATTTGTCTGACCTTTCATAAAAGCGATAACATGTTTTATCATGTTATTATATTTTGATTGAGAAACTAAGCCTTCACAAGGTCCTTGACATCTTTTTATATGATAATCTAAACATATAGAAATTTTCTTTTCTTTAATAAAATTATCGTCAATAAAATAGCTGCAGCTTCTAATTGGAAAAACTTTATGCAAAACCTTTAATATCATTCTCAATCTGCGAGAATCTGTGTAAGGACCAAAATATTTTGATCCATCTTTTTTTATTTTTCTAGTTATCAATAATTGTGGGTATGGTTCTTTTGTAATTTGTAAATAAGGATACGATTTGTCATCTTTCATCAAAACATTATACTTAGGCCGATGTTTTTTAATTAAGTTTGCCTCAGTGAGAAGTGCCTCAATCTCATTCTCAACAATAATCCATTCAAAGTTTTCTGCATTTTTCATCATAGATACAGTCTTTGAAGATTGATTTTTTTTGCTTTGAAAATATGATCTTAATCTATTTTTAAGATTTTTTGCTTTCCCAATGTATATTATTACATTTTTTTTATTTTTAAAGGAATAAACACCGGGTAATTCAGGAAGGGCTTTTAATTGGTCTTGGTTCTTTTCCATTTGAATATTGAACAATTTTTCAAATTAAAAAAACTACGCTGGCCTCTCAGCTAACTCAACCAAAACACCGCCTGTACATTTTGGATGAATAAAAATGACTTTAAAACCTTCTACTCCAATTTTAGGAATATCATTTAATACTTCAATTCCAGAAGATTTAAGTTCAATTATCGCTTGATATACGTCATCAACTTCTAAACAGACATGATGTATCCCTGGACCTCGATTTCTTATAAATTTATCGATAGGAGAATTAGGTCCCATAGAAGTGAGAAGTTCTATTTTCCCTCTAGATGTATCATAAATTTTTGTATTTACGCTTTCTGACTTAACGCTTTCAGAGTGAGAATGAAGAATATTTAAAATATTGCCCCAAAAAGAAGATGATTCATTTAAATCTTTTACAGCAATTCCAATGTGTTCAATTCCTAATATTTTCATTATTAAAGCAATTCAAATTTCTTTTGTTTTAGGTTTAATCCTAATCCTGCTTTTAAGGATTGGAGTTTTAAGTGCCCATCCTCAATTTTTACACCATTATAAGGGTCATCTTTTATTAAAAGATTGCCATCTAGATCAATAAAATCACAGGCACTTGATAAGTGCGCTGCTGCGGTAATGCCTACTGAAGACTCAACCATGCAACCAAGCATAATTTTCAATTCTAATTTTTTTGCAAGATCTATCATTTTCAAAGCTTCATCAAAGCTACCACATTTCATCAGCTTTATATTGATACCATCGAAACAATCAACTAGGCCATTCAAATCATTTGATGAAATACTATTCTCATCTGCTATCAAAGGTAATGGGGAGATAGATTTTAATCTTTTTGTGTCTTTTAAATTTAAAGCTGAAAATGGTTGCTCAATAAACTCTACATTCATATCAGCGAGCCAAAATGCCATATTCTTAGCCATTTCATAGTCCCAACCTTCATTGGCATCAATTCTTATCAATTTATCTGTTTTTTTCCTTATTATTCTTATAATCTCTTTATCATTATCTGGAGTACCTAATTTTACTTTTAATATTGAGCATTGTTCGCTTTCTTCCAACCGCTCATCGAGCTCATTTAGATTTCCTATTGCAATCGTATAGCTAGTTTTTGGAAGAATCTCGTCTTTAAAACCAAACATGTTAAATAATGGGACTTTTTCTTTTTGTGCACCCCAGTCCCAAACTGCCATATTTACTGCAGCTTCTAAAGATGAAATACCTTTTAACTGAGGTTTTAAGAAATTCCATAAATGATCTCTAGAATTACAATTTTCAGGGATAGTTAAGCCCTTATTTAAAACTGATAAGATTAATTCGACAGATTCGTTGTAACGCTTTGAAGGTGCCGCTTCACCTCTCGCGATAATATCCCCATCCAATATATAAATATATATAATGTCGTAATAATCATTCGAACTTCGAGAAATACCGAAGCTATGAATAAGATTTATTCTATTTTTACAAAATTTAATTTCCATAATTATATTAGATTCGAAATTGATTCAATTAAATTTGAATTTCCAAATCTAATTAAATCTGTTGTTGGAAGTTTATATAAAGACTCAAATTCGTTTATTGTATTCTTAGCAATACTTTTATCCAATTCAAATGTTAATAGGTTGATGCCAATAAATGAAGACTTTTTGAATGGAGCCATAAGATCAATATGAAGTTGCATAAGTTTATTAATATCTGGTATTTCATGTCCCATCACATCCTTTGTGCGACTAGGGTCATGTGTTAAAATGAAATAATCAGGCATACACCCGTGAATTAATCCTAAAGTTACACCAGAGTATGCATAATTTGATAACGCTCCTTGACCCTCAACGATTATTAAGTCAGTATCGTCCTCTACTCTAGTATCTATAAGGTTCTCCATTTCACCAGACATAAAATCTGATATTACAGCATCTATTGCAATACCATCTGAAAGCAATATCCCTGTTTGCCCTGTTCCAATAAATTTAACTTTTTTATTCAATACACTTAATCTAGTTTTAATTTCCCAAGCAGTTGTCATTTTACCCGAATCACAATCTGTGCCTACAACCAAAAGAACTGGAACATCACGTTCACGCCAAGAACCTTTCGAAAAATTTGGCGGATTTGGAGGCATCCTTAAATCGATAATTTTTGAACCAGATTTCTTAGCAAGTTTTTTTAAATATGTATTCTTGGATAAAAATTCATGCATTCCACTTACAATGTTTACGCCATTTGTTATAGCTTCTTTTATCTCATTAAGCATTTGTTCACTGACTATTCCCCCCTGAGGAGCGTTTCCTATGACAAGGTGATCTGGTTTATATTTTTTCGTATCGTTAAATGAACCAACCACTGGGATGTCACCTCCAATTTGAATAACATCATTTGAGGTTAAGCCTTTTTTTTCAGGGTCAATAATTGCTACTACTTCATCTTCCATATAACGTATAAGCATATTCCCCGTTTTATTTTCAATATGATTGAAAGAATTAATTGCTAAAACAACGAAGCGAGACATGTTAGCAATTAGTTAGTATTTAGGTGGTCTTTTTTGAACGAAAGCAGTTAAACCTTCTGAAGTTTCATCGGTTTCAAATAAATCTGAAAACTTTTTAGCTTCGATTTCCAGCCCAGCTTTTAGATCTAAATTTGAACTACTATTTATTAATTTAATTGATTCATTAATAGCATTAGGACTATTTCTTATTATAGTTTCAGCAATTTTATTACAATTGGAAATTAAATCATCTTTTTTTACAACTTTATTAACAAGACCTATTTCATATGCCCTTTCAGCAGAAATATTCATACCAGTTAATATTATTTCATTTGCAATCCCCTTGCCTACTATCCTGGGCAACCTTTGCGTTCCGCCCCATCCGGGTAATAACCCTATCTTAACCTCTGGCTGAGAAAAAATGGCATCTTCACTAGCTATTCTAATATGGCATGATAATGCAAGCTCTGAACCCCCTCCAAATGCATACCCATTTACTGCAGCAATTACTGGTTTATTTGAATTTTCAATTAAACTTGTAATCAAATGTCCCTTTTTTGCAAATTTTAATGCTTCTTTCTTACCCATACCTTGCATTAGCTTAATATCGGCTCCAGCTATAAAGGCTTTATCTCCAGCACCAGATACTATAATTACCCTGACGTCAGAATCTGATATAAGCTCATTAATTTTTGATATAAATTCATCTAAAACCTGACTATTCATTGCATTTAATGAACCAGGTCTATCAATTTTTAAATAACCTATTGAATTTTTAACTGAAATTTTTATAAACATATAAGTTTATTTCCAATATGTTCTGCTTAATAATACAATAACAGTAAAAATCTCTAACCTACCTAGGAGCATGCAAAAAGATAATATCCATTTTCCTGCTTGAGGCAATAGAGCATAATTATCTGTAGGGCCAAAAGAACCTAAACCCGGACCTATATTACCCATTGCTGAAGCGGCTGCACCTATAGCCGATAATAGATCTACACCCATAAAGGTTAAAGCAATTGAAGAGATAGCGAATGATGATACAAAGAACAAAAAGAAACCAAGAGTATTTCTTACGACATCTTCATTTATGGACTGTTTACCAATACGAACAGGAATTAATGCTCGCGAGTGTAACATTCTCCTAGTTTCTGAAGCTGCATATTTGACAAGCACCATAACTCTTATTATTTTCATTCCGCCGCCTGTAGATCCACCCATAGCACCAACAAACATTAAAGAAAGAAGAACAGCTTGCGTAAAGAAAGGCCATAGCTCATAATCAGCAGAGCCGAATCCTGTTGTCGTTATAATCGATATCGTTTGAAACATAGAATGCCTAAGATTAGCCAAATTATAACTATTATGATTCCACGATATGGATAAAAATATTAAAAAGCTAATTGAAACGATTAGAAATAAATAAGCTATAAATTCTCTATCTTTACTGTAAGATTTGAACGATCCGTTTAGAGCTTTATAATGAAGCGAAAAGTTGACTCCTGCTAGAAGCATGAAAAACATAATTACGAACTCAATAAGGTAATTATCATAATATGCAATACTTGCATTTTTTATAGAAAAACCACCAGTAGGCATAATAGTAAAAGCATGACAGATTGAATCAAATATTGGCATTCCAACTAGAGCAAGAGCTATTATGTTTACAAAAGTAATGCCAAGGTAAACAATCCATAACATTTTTGCAGTCTCTCTTAATCTAGGCTTTATTTTGTCAGCTACAGGCCCTGGAACTTCTAATTTAAATAATTGTATTCCGCCTGAACCTAGAATGGGAAGGATGGCTATATAGAATACGACAATACCCATACCCCCAATCCATTGAATAAATGACCTCCAAAACAAAAGACCGTGACTAAGGCTCTCGATACCATTTGGTAAATTTGGTAAAGTAGCCGGATTCCCAATTATACTAGCTCCAGTCGTGGTCACACCAGACATAGACTCAAAAAAAGCATCAGTAAAATTTGGAATAGCACCTGTTAAATAAAATGGCAAAGCTCCAGCTAAAGCTGCCGTTATCCAAGAAAAAGTGACGACAGCAAATCCTACTTTATTACTTAAAGATTTATTATTTCTAGTAAAAAACCAAACAGGAGCACCAAAACAGGTACAAATTAAAAATGAATTAATAAAACCAAGTGTATCTGATTCACTAAAATAAATTGAAATTAAAATAGGTATTAACAATGTAACACCTAAAAGAAAAAGCAATGCTCCAAGAACATTTAATATAGGTTTAAAGTTCATGACGTAAACATTTTATTGATCTTTATTCTAGCTTCAGGTTTTGCAAACACTAAAGCGATATCTTCCTCCGTTAATTGACTATTTCCATGAGCTACACTGATTTTTCCATGATGATTAATCATACCTATAATGCTATCTTTTGGAATATTCAATCTATTAAGAGTTTTTGTAGTTATTTCACTCCCCTCTTCTGGTTGCAATTCAAATGCATCTAGACCAATCTCATGAAAAGCCGCGACCGATGTATCAGAAATATCACTATGAAGTTTTCTTAATATTGAATTCGCTGTTGATAAATTTTTGCTTATAACAGCACCAAAACCTATTTCTTTTATAGTTGGCATATAATCAGTATTAACAACATGAATTATACTTTGCTTCGCTCCCAGGTGGTTTGCTAACATTCCAGAAATTAAATTAGTCTTTTCATTTTCTGTAACTGCAATGAAAGTATCAACTTCTTGTATGTTCTCCGCTTTTAAAAATTCAACATCTGTTCCATCACCATAGACAACCATAGCATCTTCTAATTTTGTTGATATGTTTCCAGCTTTTGGCCTATCATAATCTATAAGTCTAACATTATAATCTTTTGATATTTGAGCAGCTAATGTTCTTCCAATTTTTGAACCACCAACAATCATAATATTATCTGATACAGAACTAGTTATATTTAATAAATCAAGCAATCTATCAATATTTTTAGATTTCAAAACAAAATGAGCAATGTCACCTTCACGAAACTTAAAATCTGAAGAAGGCATAATTGATTCGTTGTCCCTTAATACAGCAACCACTGTAAATCTAAACCTATCAGTTGTTTTACAAATTTCTGATAAGGTTTTATTATCAAGCAATAGCTTCTTCCATCTATCGATTCTAATACCAACCATAGTCAATCGTCCACCTTCAAAACTTCTAGCTTGAACAGCATAAGGATACTTCATTAATTGAATTATTTCTCGGCAAACCTCGTATTCAGGGTGAATAACCATATCAACACCAAATTTTTCGGGTTTAATTATACTATCTCTTGATGAATATTGCTGATCTCTAAGCCTTGCAATGATTTTATTGGCACCTAGCTCGTGAGATTGTTGAGAAGCAATTAAATTTATCTCATCTACTTTTGTGAGACACAAGACATAATCGGCATCACATACTTTAGCATCTAATAAAACTTTAGGACTGGCACCATTGCCTTCAACTACAATAACATCCAGATTTTCTGTCGCTCTTTGACACTTTTCTGAATCAATGTCAACTATTGTAATGTCATAGTTCTCTTCGCTTAAAGCTTTAGCAACATGAAAACCAACTTCACCTGCACCAATAATTATTACTTTCATTAATTATATATCATCTATACTTATATTTAAAAAATACATTATTTTTCTCAAAATAAAAGCCTTTATTGTTTATTAAGACTCTCTCATGATTTCAGCGCCTAGTCCTAAAAACTTTTTCTCAATTTTTTCATAACCACGATCTATATGATAAATACGACTAATCTCAGTTTTACCTTTTGCTGCTAGTGCTGCAATAAAAAGAGCCGCACTGGCTCTTATGTCAGTTGACATTACAGGAGCACCAACTAATTGATTCACTCCTCTAATAAATGCAGTGTTTTTTTCTACTTTGATATTTGCTCCTAATCTAGCTAATTCAGGGATATGACTAAATCTATCATGGTACACAGTATCTGTTACTATAGCTGAACTCTCTGAAAGAGACATTAAGGCAACCCACTGAGCCTGTAAATCTGTTGGAAAACCAGGGTAAACGGCTGTGGTCATATCTATAGAATTAATTTTTTGTGGCGGTGATATCAATATTGAACTGGCTTCAATTTTAACTTTGCAACCAACTTCAATTAACTTATCAGTGACTTTCTTAAGATGTAATGGAATGATATTTTTGATTTTTATTTCACCATTTAACGCTCCCGCCATAAGAAAAGTACCTGCTTCAATTCTATCAGGTATTACTGTTATATCAGCTTGATTTAGTTCCTTGACTCCAGAGATAATAAGTTTATCAGTTCCAACACCTTCAATATCTGCTCCCATACTATTTAAAAACTCACATAATTGAGTTATCTCTGGCTCCTTTGCACAATTATATAATCTTGTCAAACCTTTTGCTCTTACTGATGCCATAACTAAGTTACCAGTCGCACCGACAGATGGGAATTCAAAATGAATATCAGCTCCTTTTAGCTCTTTTGCTTCAGCCAGTATATTAC
This sequence comes from uncultured bacterium, assembly GCA_905478065.1. Classification (GTDB taxonomy): domain Bacteria; phylum Fidelibacterota; class Marinisomatia; order Marinisomatales; family UBA1611; genus TMED80. Next base: position 17,125 of record CAJQGZ010000096.1, read on the forward strand.
CACCTTCCAAATCAAGCTTTGCACCAAGCTTCTCTAGACCCTTTAAATGATAATCTACGGGCCTAGGACCCCATGCACATCCGCCTGGTAGAGAGACTTGCACCTTACCAAATCTAGAGATTAAAGGACCTAGTACATAAAATGACGCTCTCATTGTTTTTACAAGTTCATATGGGGCTTCGGGATTATTAACTCCGGTTGAATCAATGGTTACGGAGCCGTTATTAAAAGAAGTTTTTGCTCCAGTAATTTCAAGTAATTGCATCATAGTACGAGTGTCTCTAAGGTCAGGAACATTATGTATTGTAAACTTACCTGGACACAGTAGCGTAGCAGACATTATAGGCAGAACTGCATTCTTTGCTCCACTTATTTTGACTTCCCCGCTGAGCGTTTTACCACCATTAATTATAATTTTAGCCATTTTTAAGCTTCAACCTCTCTACCAACAAATAAATTCTTTATGATTCTGTCACTAATTTCCCCAGTGAGGTATTCAGCTTTGACAGAAGTTGAATTCGAATTTATTACGGACTTAGTTATATGCAAATGATTATCGGCATTCAATGCAATTTGCGGGAGATGAGTAATACATATAACTTGTTTATGGGTAGATAATTTTTTTAAATGATTTGATACTTTTTTTGCTGTTTCTCCAGAAATACCAGTATCAATTTCATCAAAAATTAATGTTGTTACTGGATTCTTATCTTGAAAAACCGTTTTTATGGCTAACATTATTCTAGACATTTCACCACCTGATGCAATTGAAGCCATTGGCTTTATTGGCTCTCCAGGATTTGCGGATAAGAAGAACTCTACTTGATCAATGCCATTTGAAAATATTTTTACTGGCTTATCTTCATTTTTCATGAAACTAGAGTTATCAGAGACATTAGATATTTTAATTTCAAATTTGGCATGCTTCATATTAAGCAAAGCTAGCGATGCTTCAATTTTATTTGATAAAATACCAATTTTTAAATTTCTTTTTGCGGAAATTTTATTCGCAACTTTAATATATTTATTTTCATAATCTTTAATTTTATTTTTTAAATCAGAATCTGATTGAGCATAAGTAGAAAGTTCATTTATTTGTTTTTTAATTTGTTTTTCATTTTCAAAAATAGATTCAATCGAGCCTCCATATTTCCTTTTTAAAGTTTCTACTACGCTTATTCTATCCTCAATAATTGGCAATCTAGATTTATCAAATTCATCATTAGTTAATCTTCCTTCAATATCTATTTCAACTTCTTGAAGCTGTAAAACTATAGTATTTATTAGATCAGAAATATTTTTAATAGAG
>CAJQGZ010000097.1 GCA_905478065.1 uncultured bacterium
TACTGTATCTGGCGCGACGTAATCGGATATTCCAAAATATAAATGTTCTCCATATGCGGATGCAGAACGGAGAGAGCTGAAATTCCCAATTTTTGCAGTCGTATTAGGAGTTAGATCATTATTTAAGGGAACAACACCTCCATCAAATGAATGATAAATTTTATTCTGATATTTAAAAATATCTGTGCCATAACTAGAGGTCTGGCCAGCATTATATCTTAACACCTCATCATTAAAAAGGTTAATACTCGTAATCCCTGCATAACCATTCCAATCACCGTCATACGATGATGATGTAATGTACAATGATGAATCACCAAGAGCCATCATTTTTGGACCAGGCTCTACCGTGAAAGTAGAATCTATACTATAATCTGCTTTATTTATTTTTAAAACTTTATCATTTGTTGTCCAGTCACTTTTTGAAGGTACTGAAACATACAAATAGTCTCGGTAATCAATTATATGTTCAGGCATTCCATTGACCTCTATTGTATCTACAGCTTCCATGGTGTTTAAATTTAGTATTAAGATTGCGTTCAAGGCCCAGGATGTGACATACCCTTTATCACCTTCAGCAAACATATATCTTGGACTAGCACTGGGAAGGTTGATTGTGGTAGAGTATTGAGCACCTCCTGTTAGATTCATTACTTCAATTGTGTGGGAATTATTCATCACAATAAAAAGTTTATTATCATGAATCGTTAATGATTGTCCGGTATCTCCAAGAGGATTTGAATTTTCATCCCAATGAATAGGGCCATCCAAGTTTCCTGCGGAATTAATCGACCATAGGCTAGCATTTGGCGTCTGAAAATTACCTTCGCAGAGTGTATATGTTGTCATAGTTTGCCCAAAAAGGCTGCACATTATAAATGCATAAGCTATAATTAGAGTTTGTTTTTTCATATTCATTTCCTTTTCTGATTTAGTGTGACTGTGAGTCCTAAAGACCTCCCTGGCTCAGGGTAACCCTTATATGATTCGTATTGGTTATTAAAAATATTTAAAATAGATACCAATCCTATTACTTCGAAATTTTTTAAATTAAATGTTTTTGAAGAATGTAAGGAAGTAGTAGTGCTGGCAGGGATAATGTTATCTTTTGGGTAACTATACATTGATATCATTTCTGCAGAAAAGTGTGTATTTAAGCTTATTGTATAACTACTAATTTTTTTTTCAAGAAAAATAGTTCCAATCGATTTTGGCGAGTACCTAAGAGGTAATTTATCTTTACCAAAAAAAGATTCAACAAGGCTAAAAGAAAATCGACTTTGAAAATATTCAGTATTCTTGCTCCAATTACCACTTATTCCATATCTTTTAACATCATTCACATTTTTTGCTTGCCAGTAAGACCCAACTGGAAGCCATTGTATCAAATCGTCTGTAATAGAATTGAAGTAAATAAAATCAAAAGCACCAAAATAGTTTGGTTTTAAACTGATGCTAAGAGAATAATTATCGCCAAATTCAGGTTGAAGATCAGGATTGCCTCCGGGCTGCCAATATAAATCGTTAAATGTTGGATGTCTAAAATGAGAAGATGAGGATAATGCTAATTGATCAAAAACTTTATTTTTAAAATTATAAGTACCTAAAAACGAATATGTGGTATGATCGAAAAAGTTTTCTGAAAAATTATGTTGAAAAGATGGAGTGAAAACGATACCTTTTCTCAGCTCATAGACTAACCTAAAATTTGTTGTTATTATATTCTTTTTATATGTTTTTTGGTCTGATTTTAGAATTTGGTTTTGAGTTTTGCTCGAAAAATCTATGACCATATTTTTTGTTCTAAAAATAGAGTTTGAAATAGTTAATGATGAGCTTTTTAAGTTATTCTTATCTTCAATAGAATATTGGGGGTTTTCGTAATTATCAGAAGATTGGCGGTAAAAGTATTTGATTGAACCTTTACCTAATCCTGAAATCCAATTTAAACTAGAGGCGTAAATATTAAGATTATCAAAATGTTTTGCTTCTGAAGGTGACCATACTTGGCCTGGAACTCCTCTTTTCTGTTTTGTAATTAAACCCAACCCTTTAAAAAATAATTTATTACTTATTCTCCCATTAAATTGTAGAGAAGCATATGACTGATTAAATTTATTATTTTCTCTTTTAAATGATTCATCTCTCCAAGATACTAAGAAATCACCCTTATCATTTTTTTCGCCTAATATGATGGCTGTATGCAATAATTTGGACTGCCAGGCAAGCTTAGCATATGAGCTTTTGCTATTTAAAGAGCTGATTGATTGAGAAAAAGAGTTATTAGGTCTCCAAGTACTTAATTCTAAAATACCATTTTGTGATCCTGACCCTATCGATTTATTTCCAGAGGTTATAACTCTTGCTTCATCAATAAAAGCGTTTGGCAGTTGTGAAAGGTCAGTTACGCCAGTTTGCATATTCGAAAGATCAAAGCCGTTTAGTGTAACCTTTGTTTGAGATGTTGGTCCGCCATTTAAACTTACGGTTGAGATGCTTCCGGGACCGCCTAAAGTTCTGATTTGTACGCCAGGTAATAGTTCTAAATATTCTTTATGTGAAATATTTTCCAGACCAGATGATTTCGAAATATTAATCTTATTAAATGCCGAAATACCTCTATTACTTTCTACTTCAACAGTTTTAAAAATTAATGGTTGAGCCGTTAAGAGTATTAAATTATCACCACTCTGAAAATTTAAAGAAATCGATTTATAACCATATCTTTGAATTAATAAAGAGTCATTAAATTTTGTTTTATCCGGGATCGAGGCTAACCCATTTTGATTTGAGATACTCCAATTTCCATTTGAGGTATTCAAAATGTAGGCAAACTCTAAGGGTTGGTTATTATAACTCTTAATTAAAATTGTTTGTGCAAGCACAACACAACAAAATAATTTAAATATAAAAGAAAGAAATATGTATCTAATCAAAAATACCTCTCCGCCTTTTAAGGGCGGAGAAAAAATCAAAAATAATATAATAATATATTAAAACCATTCTTTTCTCCCGAAAGTGTTTTTTATAGTTTATTTTTGAATTAAGGTCTCCTGACTTATGTAGTTTCAACTTAGTTTACCTTCTCCTTGTAAAAACAAAGATGGATAATAAAAAACTAGTATTCTACAATTACAGTAGCGGGGACTGTGTTTGATTTTAACAAACTTCCCTTTTATTCAAAAAATTGTTGGTGCTATTTTAATTCTATTTTAACAAAATATTATAAAAATTATTTTTTGTATAAAGTTTTAAGTCTCTACCATTTTTTATAATTTATAATAATGATAAAACAAAAAAATTTATTCGTTGTGAGAGCGCTAATCGCACCTTCGTATTCTGATCCAACTTTTACGTCTTCAAAAGTCACCGAAGTATTATGCGGAGAGACTGTAAAAATTCTAGATACTAATAAAGACTGGCTTCAAATAGAACAAAATGATGGTTATATAAGTTGGTTAAAATCTTTTTATGGGACATTTGAAACTAGGCCTTTTAAACCAGATTGCATTGCTATGGATAAATCAGTATTACCATTCGGAACTTATTTAAAATATGAAAACAATAATTTGCTTTCAGTTAACAATGAAAGATATGGTTCTAATCTTAGCCGAACTAATTACGGTGGTAATCCAAAACCAGAAAATTTAATTCAAATAGCTAGGACGCTATTAGGTTGCCCTTACCGTTGGGGAGGGAAATCTTCACTTGGCTTTGATTGTTCTGGCTTAGTTCAGTCTGTGTTTTTTGCCTGTGGCATGTCTTTACCTAGAGATGCCTGGCAGCAATCAAAATTCTTTAATACCTCAAAAATAGAAGGTGTGGATAGTAAGGCAGGTGATTTGCACTTTTTTGGAGAAAGCGGGAAGATATCTCATGTCGGCATTTCAACAGGAGGCTTTAATTTAATTCACTGTCAAGGGTGGGTTAAAGAAGAGTCCTTTGAAAATAATAAAAGTGGGAATAAAAAATTAAGAGATATATACATGCATACTTGTTCAGTTGCTGTAAATTTAAATAAATGAAACCAAGTTTTTCTAAAAGTAACTTACTTAGTAGCGCCGTTTTAGTACTAAATGCTAATTATTCCCCAATGACAGTTTGTACAGCGAAAAGAGCTATCACTCTTCATTTTTTAGATAAAATTGACGTATTGTCAAATTATGATGATAAAATTAATAGCCCATCCATTGCTCTTGAGCTGCCGAGCGTAATTAAAATTAGAACTTATATTAAAAATAATAATTTGTCTGTAGAAATCAGCAGAAAAAATATTTTAGCTCGGGATGGCTATAAGTGTCAGTATTGTGGCAAGCAAAGCAATGCTTTAACAGTTGATCATGTGGTTCCTAAGTTTAAGAATGGACTAGATACATGGGAGAATCTTGTAGCTGCATGCAAAAATTGTAATCAGTCAAAGGGCGATAAGACGCCCGAAGAAGCTAGGATGCCTTTATTAAACAAACCAAAGAGGCCAAACCGTATTCATTATTTTCAGAGACTTGTCAAAAAAAAGCAAGCAGACTGGAGACCTTATTTATTTATGGAGCCTTTGAACTAAATACGAATGAGTATTAATAAAAAAAGAGTATTAAGTGGTATACAACCATCGGGTAAACTGCACCTAGGAAATTATTTTGGTATGATGTCTAGAATGATTGAATATCAGGAAGCGAACGATTTGTTTTGCTTCATTGTTAATTATCATGCATTAACAACTATTCATGATAAGGATGAGCTTAAAAACAATACAATGAATGCTGCATTAGACTTTTTAGCGCTTGGCATGGATCCAGAGAAATCTACTTTTTGGGTACAATCTGATGTCCCGCAGGTAACGGAGCTCACTTGGTTGCTATCTAATATGGCAGGAGTAGGGTTAATGGAGCGATCAACATCCTACAAAGATAAAATTGAAAAAGGGCTCAAGCCACACATGGGTCTTTTTTCTTACCCTGTTTTAATGGCTGCAGACATATTACTTTACGGTAGTGATATAGTTCCTGTCGGAAAAGATCAGAAACAGCATCTAGAGATAACTAGAGATATTGCTGTTAAGTTCAATAACACCTATGGAAATATTCTTGTCATTCCTGAATCTAGTATAAACCAAGATACTAAGTTGGTTCCTGGAATTGATGGTCAGAAAATGAGTAAATCGTATGGGAATACAATTCCGATTTTTGCAGAAGAAAAAATAATTAAAAAAGCAGTGATGTCAATTTTAACAGACTCTGCTGGCATTAATGAGCCTAAGGATAAAAACACTCCACTTTTTCAAATTTATTCAATGTTTTTAGATAATGAAGGGAAAGAACGGTTGAATGATAGGTACGATACGCCAGGTTTGAGATATGGAGATCTAAAGAAAGAATTATTTGAAAAAACTATTGAATATTTTTCGCCATTTCGTGAAAAGAGGGCTCAATTATCTAAAAACATGGATTTCGTTTATAAGACGCTTGAGATTGGAAAAAACAAGGCGTCTAAGGTAGCTGATGAATACATAGTCAAAATAAGAACTGCGATGGGTCTCAATTATTAAATGTATAAAGTACAATTAAACAACTTTGAAGGTCCAATTGATTTACTTCTGTATTTTATTAGAAGAGATGAATTAAACATTTACGATATACCTATTTCAAAAATCACAAAAGAGTTTATTACTACTGTGGAAGAATGGAAGAAAGTACACCTTCATATTGCAGGAGACTTTATTGTAATGGCCTCAACATTAATGCGAATAAAAGCAAAGCTGCTCTTGCCTCGACCGGAGCTTGATGATGATGGTGAAATAATGGATCCTAGAACTGAACTAATTCAGCAGTTAATTGAATATAAACGTTTTAAAGAGGCAGCCGATTTATTAAAAAATTTATCTAAAAAAAGAGGACTAAACTTTTCTAGGCAGTTAGAAACTATTGTTAGTGAAGAGCACTTAAAAGATGAAGAAAATATAATTATTGATATTTCCCTTTTTGATTTGGCTAAAGTTTTTAAAAATGCAATCGACAATATGCCTGTGGTATCTCAATTTGAGCTCAGCAGAGAGCCTGTAAAGCTTGAGGATCAAAAAAGTTTTATTTTCAAACATTTTGATGGAGAAGGAAGGCTAAGGTTCTCTACAATTTTAACTAAATTGAACACTCGAATGAAAGTTGTTGTGACTTTTCTAGCTATTTTAGATTTAGTTAGAGAAGGTGTTTGCAGTATAATTCAAGATGAAATCTTTGGGGAACTAGAGCTTCAAAAAATAGTTATTGCATAGATAGTCATGACGGATAAAGAATTAGATCAAATTATCGAATCGCTATTATTTGCTAGTTCAGAGCCATTAAGTCAAACTCTTTTAAATAAAGTATTTGATAGTCCTTCGCCATTGCTAAAAGAATCAATTAAAAGGCTTAATGAGTTTTATTCTTTGCATGAGAGACCCTACAAAATTAAAGCTATCGCTGGGGGGTTTCAACTTGTGACAAATTCTGAATTTGATACTTGGATTAGTAGACTAATAGGAAAATCAAATAAATTAATACTTTCTGCTGCGGCATTAGACACACTAGCTATTATTGCATATAAGCAACCAATTGGTAAATATGATGTTGAAGCTATTCGTGGTGTCGACTCGTCAGGAGTGGTAAAAACTTTGCTGTCAAGAAATTTAATAATGATTAAAGGTCGTGGAAAGGGACCTGGAAGGCCTCTGCTTTACTCTACTACTAAACTATTTTTAGAGAAGTTTGGGATTAATCGTCTAACAGATATGCCGAAGTTAAAAGAAGTTGAAGAACTTATCGAATCTGATCCCAATCTTGGAGAGCAAATTGCCGTTTTTGATAACGATAATGAAAATGATTCAACCAGTGAGGAAGAGTAAAAAATAAATGAGATTAAATAAGTTTTTAGCAAAATCAGGAATTGCATCTCGTAGAAAATCTGATGAACTAATAAAAATGGCAATGGCTACCGTAAATAATGAAATTATTTTAGATCCGGCATATCAAGTAAAAAGTCAAGATGAAGTTAGATATGATGGTAAGCTTTTAAAAATTGATGATGAGAAAATTGTCATTATTTTTAATAAACCCAAAAATGTAATAACGACAGTTTCTGACCCTTTCGCAAGGAAAACAGTTATGAACTATATAAAGTCAAATAAACGTCTAGCTCCGGTTGGGAGATTAGATAAAGATTCTACTGGCCTTCTACTACTAACGAATGACGGTGATTTACATCAGTATTTAACTCACCCTAAAAATCAAATTCCTAGACAATATGATGTAATCATAGAAAAAGTGATTGACACTCGTAAATTAAATCGTATCACTAGAGGATTAAGTATCGGTGATGGAGAAATTGGACGAGCTAAAGTTATTAGTCAGAAACTCATAAAAGGCAGATGTGAAGCTAGGTTGGAGCTTAAGCAGGGAAAAAAAAGAGAAGTTAGGCGAATTTTTCGTTCTGTTAAAATTAAGCTATTTTCTCTAAATCGGATCAGTTTTGGGAGTGTACATATAGGTGATTTAAAATTAGGAGAATCTCGTTTTTTAAGTGAAAAAGAAATTAATCGTTTAAAAAAAACAGTGTAAAAAAAAGTGTTATTATTTCATATTTTGCCAATGTCCAATATTCCTAGTAAGTTCGCCGGCTTATTGAGAGTTAAAATAAAATGATAGTTGCTATTGATGGACCCGCTGCGTCTGGTAAAAGTACAGCAGCAATTGGCGTAGCCAAAACCCTAAATATCACTCATCTTGATACAGGATCTATGTACAGAGCTGTTACTTATGGATTGATTAGTAACCATATAAATTTTAAGGATACCAAATCAATTACCGATTTTTTGGAATCTTTAAAATTAAGATTTTCTAATTCAAAAAAAAGAACAGTTTTAATACTTAATAATAATAATGTTACTGATCTTATACGTACTAGTGTTATTAGTGAAAACGTTAGTGAAGTTAGCGCAATAAAAATTGTTAGGGATTTCATGGTGAAAATCCAAAGGCAGATGGCAAGTGATACCGATTGCATTCTTGAAGGGAGAGACATCGGTACAGTTGTTTTTCCAAATGCAGACTTTAAATTTTTTATGACTGCAGATGAAAAGTCAAGAGCTGAACGGAGGCTAATTGAATTAGTCAGTTCTGGGGACAGAAATGCAAGTGAGTTGAATAGTGTTTTAGATGATTTGAAAGTTCGTGATCATAAAGATTCGACAAGAAATCACTCTCCTTTAATGAAAGCAAAGGATGCTTTAGTTATAGATACAACATATTTAACTATCAATGAGGTAATAGATAAAATCGTAAACACAGTTAACCAAAAAAGGACATTATATTAATGTTAAATGAAATAATAAGTGATAATTCAGTTGAAGAGGTTGATAATTCAAAAATAATTGAAAAAGAAACCAGCGTAGATGAAACGCCTTCTGTTGATGAGAAAGAATTAAAAAATTATTTAAGTAGTTCATTATTTGAAGATGTTAGGATAATCGCATCAGACGAACTTGAAGGTCAGTCTGAAGGCGCAGTTGAAGAAGTTGAGCTTAGTGAAGCTTATGCTAGCACTCTGAAAGATATATCAGAACATCAGCTGATCAATGGCCGTGTGGTAGGCATGAATGATAGGGATGTTTTAATTGATATTGGGTTTAAGTCTGAGGGTATCATTGACAGGAGTGAATTTAGTAAAGACAGCTTACCAGGTATTGGAGATCAAGTAGAAGTTTATTTAGAGTATCTTGAGGATTCAAGCGGCAATACAATTCTTTCTAAGGAGAAAGCAGATTTTATGCTTAGATGGCAAAGTTTAATCAAAGCCTATGAAGAGGAAACAGTTATTACTGGAAAAATAATTAGAAGGATTAAAGGCGGTATGATTGTTGATTTAGGTGCAGTTCAAGCCTTCTTGCCAGGATCACAACTGGATGTTAGACCTATAACAGATTTTGATGTATATGTTGATAAAGAGATTGACTTAAGAATCGTTAAACTTAATGAAGCTAGAAAAAACATTGTTGTATCTCATAAAATGATACTTGAAGAAAGTTTAGTTGAACAAAGGGCTGCCTTATTTGAAGAAATTGAAATTGGGTCTATCATGGAAGGTAGAGTTAAAAATATTACAGATTTTGGAGTTTTTGTTGATTTAGGTGGTATTGATGGGTTGCTTCACATCACAGATTTATCCTGGGGTAGAGTCAATCATCCATCAGAAATGATAAATCTAAATGATGATATATCTGTAAAAGTTATTGAGTATGATGCTGAAAGAAAACGTGTTTCTCTAGGATTAAAACAATTAACTCCTCATCCGTGGGAGGAAGTTGACATTAAATATCCTATTGGTGTGACTGTTAAGGGAACAATTGTAAGTTTAACGAATTATGGTGCTTTTATTGAAATAGAACCTGGTGTTGAAGGTTTAATCCATGTTTCTGAAATTTCTTGGACCAGGCATATAAAAAACCCATCAGAAGAATATTCTATGGGTGATAAAGTTGAGGCTAAAGTAATATCCATAGATTCTCATGAAAGAAAAATCAGTCTCGGTGTCAAACAGTTGACTCCTGATCCATGGGATGAAATAGAAAAAGATTTTGAAGTTGGCACCAAATATTTAGGTAAAGTTCAAAACTTGACACAGTTTGGCGCGTTCATTGAGCTTAAAGAAGGTATTGATGGCCTAGTTCATGTTTCTGATTTATCTTGGACAAAAGTAGTGAGGCATGCAAAGAATGTACTAGAAAAAGGTCAAGAAGTCGAAGTAATCATTCTAGAAGTTTCAAGAGAAAACCGAAAAATTTCACTTGGTATGAAGCAACTTGAAGATGACCCTTGGCAAAATATAATTGAATATTTTGAATCTGGAAAAGAGGTCAGTGGTGAAATCATAAGAATTTTAGATAAAGGAATAATTATCCAACTTGATATGGATGTTGAAGGAATAATTCCATTTGGAAAAATGTCTAAAAAAGATCGCAGGTCTCTTGCTAGTCAATATGAAGTTGGTGCTAATTTATCTGGTATAGTGATGAAAGTATCTCCTGATGACAAAAAAATAATTTTGTTCAAAGAAGAACTTGCTGGTGGCGGTAGTACTCAAACTGCTACGGATGAAGTTAAGGACTATTTAAAGAATCAAAAAATAGAGACTGGTGGAAAATTAGATATTCCTCAGGAGCTTTTAGATAATGCCCTTGATGCTGAAAAAGAAGAAAAACCGACTGAGTCAGAATAAAATTTGATCTGTAAATGAAGCTTATTAAAGATTTTGTGAATCAATGAACAAAAATCATTCAATAAGCTCATTTATTCAAAATTTCTTTTTTCCATTTGGAGCTTTTAGTTTAGCTACTTTATTATGGCTATTTGTAATCAGTGGTAATCAGTACTCGATGATGCTTGATATTCCAATTGAAGCAAGAAATCTTAATTCCCAAAAAACCTATTTAGAAGAGGTCCCTGATTATGCATCCGTAATGATTAAGGGGAAAGGAAGAGATTTGTTTAAAAGTTATCTTTTGCAAAACTTCGCAAATTTTAAGCTAGTGCTTGACCTTGATGGAATCTCTCAACAGTATGAGTTTATTTTAAATGAATACTTCGATAAAAACCCTAGAAAAGTTGTTTTCCCGCCTTCTTACAATGTTAGTTTTGTCGAAGTCATATATCCTAATCGGATTAAAATCAGTTTAGATGAAATAGTGGAAAAAATAGTTCCAGTAATCTCAAATATCGAAAAAATATCAAAAGATGGTCATGTCCAAGTCGGGAAAATTATTTTTAATCCAGACAGTATTACTTTGACCGGTCCAAAAATTGAATTGGAGAAGATTATTGGGGTAAAAACTATGATTGATACTCTAGAAAATTTGTCAAAATTTACGAGCAGAAAGATTGGGTTGATAGCAAGAAATCGACTGATTAAATACTCAGAAACAAACGTTCAATATTCACTAAATATTCAACAAATTAGTGAACGAATTGTCGTAGAAATACCAGTTAAGGTTATTAATAAAGTTAAAGGTCTGCGTGTTTTCCTATCTCCTCAAACAGTATCATTGACAGTGATAGGTGGAGCCACTCAGATCTCTAAAATTAAATCATCTGACATTTCTGTTATCGTAGATTTCAAAGATTGGGCTCTAGACAAAAAATTCTATATACCAACTGTTTCAATTCCTTTTGATATAATTAGTTGGACTGATTTATCCCCTAGAGCTATAGAAATTGGAGTTGCTAGAGAATCAAAATGATTGTAATTGGTATAGAAACTTCATGTGATGAAACAGCAGTTTCAATATGTAAAGATGGAAATATTCTTTCGAATATAATTGGTTCACAATTAGTTCATTCGGAATTTGGAGGGGTAGTCCCTGAAATAGCTTCTAGAGAACATGAAAAATTATTATATAATTTGACTGAAGAAGCGATTAATAGTGCAAAGATTAAGATCACAGACATTGAAGGTGTAGCAGTCACAAATGGTCCAGGTTTATCTGGCGCATTGCTTACTGGAGTTAGTTTTGCAAAGGGATTAGCAATTGGATTAGGTGTTAAAATAGTCTCTATTAATCATTTAGAAGCTCATATCATCGCTAATTTTTTAGAAGCCAATAATTTAAGTTATCCTTTCTTATGCTTATTAGTTTCTGGTGGGCACACTCAATTATGGTGGATTAAAGAGATGGAAAATTACACATTGCTTGGAGAAAGTAGGGATGATGCAGCTGGCGAAGCTTTTGACAAGGGTGCGCGACTTTTAGGTCTAAAATATCCTGGAGGTCCAGAGATTGAGATGTGCGCAAAAGGAGGTAATAGTAGTTTAATAAAATTTCCTAGAGCTCTTATTAAAAGCAAAAAAGTAGAGTTTAGTTTTAGCGGGTTAAAAACCTCGCTTCTTTACTACATGGATTCATTTAAAAAAACAGATGAATGTAAACTAAATGATGTAGCCGCTAGTTACCAAAAGGCTATTATTGATTGTTTAGTTTCAAAAATGAAGTTAGCTGTCGAGTTAACAGGTGTTGATACGATTTCAATTGCTGGAGGAGTTGCTAAGAATAAATTGCTTAGAAAGATGATTACAAAAAATTTTAAAAAAGAGAACATAATATTTCCTGATTTAAAATATTGCACTGACAATGCAGCAATGATTAGCTATCTCGGTGAATTGAAATTCAAATTAGGGCATAAATCTAAATTTGACTTTAGTATAAATCCAAATTTTCATAACTCTAAAGATTGAATATTTACTATAATTCCTCTTTTGAAATTGTAAGTATTCTACTTCTGATTTCAGTATTTACTTTTTATATAGCATATAAAAAATTTTTTTTTATTCAGGGAGTTAATCTAATTGTGATTTTTAGAGGGTTAGTTTTATTTTTATTATTATTACTTCTTTTTGACTTCAAAGTAGAAAAGAAAGGAATAAAAAATAAAAAATTACCATGGAGAATCTACGTTGATAAATCATTAAGCATAAAATATCATAAACAGCCATCTGCGAGTGCATATAAAAAAGGAATCCAAAAATTGTTGGCACAGATGTCAGAACGTGGGTTGAGTTTACAAGCTTATTCTTTTGGTTCGAGTTTAGATACGTTGAAAAATATTTTAGATTTAGAATTAGATGCCAACTCAACCAATTTAGGTATAGTTGCTGATCATATTAAAAAAGATTATAAAAATAAAATAGCTGGAGCTATTATTTTAACAGATGGTCAAATAAATCAGGGACCAATTTTAGAAGACATTGGTAACTTAATTAGTGTCCCAATTCATATCGTAGGTATTGGTGAGATTACACCGATGCGTGATGTATTTATTCAGTCCGTTGCTCTCCCGCCAAAAAGCGTGAAAGGAGATAAAGTAAACATTGATGTCTTGATTTCGAGCATAGGTTCTGTTAAGGAAAGAATAAATATTACACTTTTTAATGATAAAAATAAGCTCATTGGGTCAAAAATAATTACAATGTCAGGAACTGAGTCAATTGAAAACATTCGCTTTCAAATAGTCCCTGATAATATTGGTAAGAATAATTACTTAGTCAAATGCAGCGCTCTTCCAGATGAAATAAATATTCAGAATAATCAACAAAAGTTAGCTATTCATGTACTGAAAGATCAATACAATATAGCATTAGTAACTGGCTCACCAAGTTTTAATACAAAAGTAATTAAAAGTCATTTATTAAAAAATGGTAATAATCTTTTAGATCATTTTATAATTGATGAAAAAAATTTTAGTAGTAAAATAAAAGAGTTTTTAGAAAAAAAATATGAAGTAATAATATTTGATAATAACCCTATTATCTCAAGTTCAGATAAATGGAGTTCTATTTTAAGAGTTTTTGCTAAAAAACTGATTTCTCACAATTCTAGCTTTTTTATTATTCCTGGGCCAGAAACTGACTTTAAATCATTAAGTAAATATTTAAAAATTGTAAATATTGACGCTAAACTATTACCACTTAATATGAATGTAAAAATGAATTGGCGATTTTTAGATTCATGGACTAGCCTTTCTCCCCTTGCAGAAGAAAGTAAGTTTTTGCAGCAAAAAGTTCATTCATACCCGCCACAAATTCCTGCTTATAATATCTCCAATATTGTTGATGGCGAAAAAACTAATGTCTATGCAAATTATATTAAAGACGAAAAACAAAGTCCATTACTAATAATTGGTGAGAAAAAACTCGTCAGATTTGCATTTTGGAATTCTATTGATATATCATCCTTAAAATATATGTTATCTGGCTCGGATTTTAGTTTCGTTTTTGAAAGCACAATAAAACAAATTACTAATTGGTTGATGAAGAAGAGCGGTGATGGAGAATTTATTTTTAGAACAGATAAAAATTCATACCAACAAGGGGAAGAAGTAATTTTGACTGGTGTTTCTACAGACTTTAATAAAAAATTAATTATAGATGATGGATTAGTTGAATTATATCAAGAAAATAATTTTATTGGTTCTAAAAATTTATTTTTTGATTTAAAAGAAGATAAATATAAGTCAAAATTCTGGGCTCCAAAACCTGGCGAAATCTATTATAAAGTAATAATTACTAGAGGACTTGATAATTTTGAAGTTAGCAATGGGACTTTCATGGTTAAAGCAAGCCATATAGAAATGAACAAAATAGTGCTTAACAATACAAGGCTTATAAATCTAGCAACATTAACGAATGGAAATTTTAAGAAATGGTCAAATATTTCGGAAATAATCAATAATATAAACCAAGTAGAAGAACCTGAATTATATATATCGGCCTTTTTGCTAAGAACTAATTATATTTTTATATCTCTCATAATAATATTATTATCTTTAGAATGGTTATATAGAAAAAAAATCGGGTTATTTTAATTTAAAAAGGTCTTATGAAAAATATTACGATTATTGGTACAGGGTATGTTGGACTAGTAACTGGCGTTGGTCTTTCTGAATTTGGGAATAAAGTTATATGCACAGATATTAATCAAATTAAGATTAATGATCTTAACGCAGGTAAAATGCCAATTTATGAACCAGGTTTAAAAGAACTTGTTAGGAAAAATATTAATAGCGAGCGTTTATTTTTTAGTTCAGATATTGCTTCATCTGTTAAAGAATCTGAGGTTGTAATCATTGCGGTTGGTACTCCTCAGAGTGAAAATGGTTCAGCTGATTTAAGATATGTTTTAGATGCTGTTGGTAAAATATCAGAAAATTTAAATTCTTATAAAGTAATCGTTACAAAGAGCACTGTTCCGATTGGAACAGGCAAAATAATTAATACAAAACTTAAGAAAAATTATGAAGAAAATATTGATTTTGATTATGTTTCTAACCCCGAGTTTTTAAGGGAAGGTTCTGCTGTTAAAGATTTCTTATGGCCAGACAGAGTGATCATTGGTACTAAGAGTGAAAAAGCACTTAAGATAATGTGTGATATCTATAGACCCTTATACATAAATAAAAACCCAATTCAGCGTACTGCTGTCGAAACATCAGAAATGATTAAATACGCTTCAAATTCATTTTTAGCTTTAAAAATTAGTTACATAAATGAGATTGCAAATCTTTGCGAATCTGTGGGTGCAGATGTTCATGACGTGGCGATTGCAATGGGGAAAGATGGTCGAATTAGTGATAAGTTTTTACATCCAGGCCCAGGATTTGGAGGCTCTTGTTTCCCAAAGGACTTAGAAGCTTTACTCTCGTTATCTCAGGAGCATAGTGTAACTATGGAAACTTTACAGGCCGCAATAAAAGCAAATAAAAACCAAAAAGAAAGAGTTGGAGAAAAGCTTGATAGGTTAATCTCAGGCAGCATTAGAGGAAAAAAAATTGCAATATTGGGGTTGGCTTTTAAAGCAAATACTGATGATGTGAGAGAGTCTTCATCTATTGATTTAATAAAATTTATTTTAAATGA